>DAIRWC010000015.1:0-14873 GCA_036802505.1 Solirubrobacterales bacterium | reverse complement strand
AGGGTGTAGGTCCAGCCGACCCCCTTCCGCGCCGAGGCGTGGAACTGATCGAAGTAGGACGCCGGGCGGTCGTCCTTGTAGACCTGTGGCTTCATGTCGGGCATGGAGAGACGACGGCCGTACGGCCGTCGCTGTGCGTACCCCCTGCGTCGGTGACGGTTACGCGGCCCAGCTCCGGCTTCGATCGAGCGCTCGGCGCCAATCGGAAAGCAGCGCCTCGCGCTCGGCGACTCCCATCCGCGGCTCGTAGCGCCTCGCCTCACGCCACATCTCGGCGACCTGCCCGGCGCTCCAGCGCCCCGTCGCAATACCGGCCAGGTAGGCGGCGCCGAGGGCCGTCGTCTCGGCGATCTCCGGAACCACGACCGGGGCGCCCAGCACGTCGGCCTGGAACTGCATCAGCCAGCGGTTGGCGACCGCTCCGCCGTCGGCTTTCAGCTCGGTCAGGGCCTCGCCGCCGACCGCCTCCTCGGCCCTCACGGCGTCGACCGTCTGGTAGGCGATCGCCTCCAGCGCCGCCCGCGCCAAGTGGGCACGGCCGCTGCCGCGGGTGAGGCCGACGATGGTCCCCCGCGCGTAGGCATCCCAGTGGGGCGAGCCAAGCCCGGTCAGGGCAGGGACGAAGTAGACGCCGTCATTGCCGTCGAGCGAAGCGGCCAAAGCCTCGCTCTCCCCCACCTCGTCGATGATCCCCAGGCCATCTCGCAGCCACTGCACGGCGGCGCCGGTGACGAAGATCGAGGCCTCCAGCACGTAGGCCGCCGCCCCGTCCGGAGCGGCGGCGATCGTCGTCAGCAGCCCCTCGCCCGGTTCCGGCGCCTCACCGCCGGTATTGAGCAGGACGAAGCTGCCGGTCCCGTAGGTGTTCTTGGCACTGCCGGAGCGGTGGCAGGCCTGGCCGAACAGCGCCGCCTGCTGGTCGCCGGCGATCCCGGCCACCGGCACCTCGCCGCCGAACTCCGAGGTCGCGCCGTAGACGTGCGCCGATGGAAGCGGCTCCGGCAGTCGCGCCGGGTCGACGCCGAAGAGCGCGCAAAGCTCACCGTCCCAGGCGAGGCGGCGGATGTCGAACAGCATCGTCCGCGAAGCGTTCGTGTAGTCGGTCGCGTGGCGGCCGGTGAGCTTGAAGAGCAACCAGGAGTCGATCGTGCCGAAGACCGCCCGCTCGATGCCCTCGACGTTGCCCAGCAGCCACTCGATCTTGGTTGCCGAGAAGTAGGGGTCGATGACGAGGCCGGTCCGCTCCCGCACCAACTCCTCGCGGCCGTCCTCACGCAGCTCCTCGCAGCGCGCCGCGGTGCGCCGGTCCTGCCAGACCAGCGCCCGGTGGAGCGGCTCGCCGCTCGCCGGGTCCCAGGCGACGACGGTCTCGCGCTGGTTGGCGATCCCGATCCCATCCAGCTCAGCACCCTGAATCCCAGCGTCGGCGATCGCCTCGATCGCCATCCGCCGAGTCACCGCCCAGATTTCCTCCCCGTCGTGCTCGACCCAGCCCGGTCGCGGGAAATGCTGCTCGAACTCCGAGTAGGCCCGCCCGGCGATCCGCCCCTCCGCATCGAAGACGAGGCAGGTCGTCCCCGTCGTGCCCTGATCGATCGCGAGGATCACAACCCGGACAGGCTAGATGGTCGAATCGGCGAGATCGGCGAGGCGCTCGTCGTAGGTGAGCAGGCCGGCTTCGTGGCGACGGGCGGTGGCCAGGACCAGCGCGTCGGGAAGGCGCAGCGCGCGATGCTCGGCCCGGAGGGCGGCAGCGTGCCGCGCGATCTCGCGATCGAGCGGCACGATCTCGACCCGGAGTCCGTCGACGAACCGCTCGACCAGCTCGCCATGCCCGACTTCGAGCGGCCGCACCAGCGTCTCGCTGTAGGCGCTCGCCGGCATCATCAGGTCGGACCGGTCGAGCTCGCGCAGGCTCGCTACGGCACACTCGTGATGGGCGTCGGAGGGATCGAGGAACCCGATCGCGACGCTCGCGTCGAGCGCTACCGATCCCACTCTGCCCTCAGGCCCTCGAGGTAGCCCGGCGGATAGGTGCCGGGCGGCAGGCTGCCGGCGAACTGGTCGACCAGGTCGGCCCAGCGCTCGACCTCGACCCGGCCGCGACCCGCCGCGCGCAGGCGCAACTCGTCGCCCGGCGCCAGGCCGGCCTCACGCAGCACGTCGACCGGGATCGTGACCTGGTTCTTGCGGGATAGCCTCGGCATAGCTTTACCTATAAAGGTAGAAGTAAAGGTAGCACCCGCGGTCGGCATATCCATCCTCTAAGGGCCGGGCGACGAAAACTCTCCCCCCCTCGCCCGGGATAAGTAGACCCGGGCGAAGTCGGCTAGCTGACGTCCGCGGTGGAGAAAGCCGGCGAGGGAGCGACCGGTGGCGCGGTGGGACAGATCGAGCTCGTACTCGCGCAGGCGGTAGCCGGCGCGGGCGGCGTCGATCGTCATCCCCACCTCCATTCCGTAGCCACGGGCAAACGGCAGCACCGCACGCAGCACCTCGGCGCGCATCGCCCGCTGGCCGGAGATCGGCGCCTCGGTCTCGAGACCGCAGCGACGGCGGATCGCCCAGCGGGCGAAGCCGAGCGCGAAGCCGAAGCCACCGCCCACCCGGCGGCCGAAGGCGGCGACGGCGAGGTCGCACTCGCCGCGCTCCACCGCCTCGACCAGCGCCACCAGCTCCTCGGCGGAGCCGCCGAGATCGCCGTCGCAGAGAAGGACCAGCTCGGGAGCGGGGTCGGCGCTCAGCGCCGCCTCGGCGCCGGCGCCGACATTGCCGCCCTTGCCATGTGGCTTGCCGCGACTGACCGCCTGGGCGCCGGCGGCCATCGCCGCCTCGGCGGTGCCGTCGGTGGAGGCATCGTCGGCGACCCACAGCGCCGCCCCCGGCAGCGCCCCGCGCAGCGCCGCCAGCGTCTCCCCGATCCGGTCGGCCTCGTTGCGCGCCGCGACGATGACGGCGAGCGCGATTCTCGGCTCAGTATCGATTTTCGACACGTTCCAGTATCAATTTTCGACAGCTGGTCAAAGTGCCGGTCCTGAGTCCAAGAGCCAGGCAAGGATCCCGACCGGCACCGCCCACACCGCGTCGGCTCCACGACCGTCGCCCAGGTCGATCACCGAGCGCGTGGCGAAGATTCCTCCCCCGCGAGAACGCAGAGTCTGTGCGGCGCGGCGCCAGGGGCCGTCGATGTACTTCCCCTCGAAGCCGACCTCGAGCTCCGGGCCGACAAAGTCGATCTCGGCGCTGCTCGAAACCCGCTCGTACATCACCGTGCTCGCGTCGAGCAGCGCGCCTGGCTTTCCCCCGCCTGCCGAGCGAAGCAAAAGGAGGCCCAGTTGCTGCTCGCTCAGCACTGAATCGTCCGGAGCGCGTCGCCTGCCGTCCCTGAGGTTGGGCAGGCGTGCGAGCAGGGGATCGATGAAGTAGACCTTCTCCTGGGCTCTGAGGTTCGGCAGACCGCGCCGGGCCTGATGGCAACGCCAGGTCATCAGGGCCGAGCCGAGCGCACCGATCCGGTCGTTGACCCTGTGGTTGTCGGAGAGGCCGATGTCGCGCGCGACCGCCGAAGCGTTGAGCGGCGACGCCAAACCGTCCGCCAAGCGCTCGATGAACTCCGCTACCTGGCCATCGCCCATCTCAGTCGCCTGGAAGGCGTCCCCCGAGATCACCTCCCACATGGACTGTACGAAGCTGTCGCTCACCGAGGCGGAGGCGACGAAATCGCGAACGGCGCGCGGGAAGCCACCTATCTGAAGATAGCCCTGCCAAGCGTGGTCGAGCTCGGAGAAGAAGGGGGAAAGCTCCGAAACGGCCTCCTCACCCGCGACACTGCGCAGATCTTTGAGCCGCAGAGACGCCTCGGGCACGTTGTCGACGACACCGGTCGAACGACAGAAGGAGCGGAAGTCCATCGGCAGCAAGAGGCGATCGGAATCGACGACGTCCCCCCGTCTGCCGGCAAGCGCCTTGGTCGCCTCACGCAGGTCCCTTGCGGAGGAGCCCGAGAGAACCACGCAACTCTTGCGGAAGACCGGGTCTCCGTCGCGAAGCCGCTTAATGACAGCAGCCCAACCGGGGACCGCCGTGATCTCGTCGAGGAACCAGTGGCGCTCACCCTCGAGCAGGGTGGTGTTTCTCTGGCCGACGGCGATCAGCCGATGCAGATCCTGTGCCGTGAGGCCATCGCACGAACAAGAGAAGACGAGGCGTGGATTGGCGCCTGCCTCGATCGTCGCCGAGATCGCGCGCTTGACCTCGACGCTCTTGCCGACCCGTCGCGGACCGCGAAGCACGTAAAGACCTCCGGGCCGTAACCCAGACAGCGCCGAGGGCTCGTAGAGAAACGGAGAATCGGCTACCTCTCTCAGATCGGGGTCATCCTGCTGCCAACCCTCGCGATCCCGCCACCAAGCCGAGTCATCGGTCAGAAGCCTCCTCAGTTGGCCGTCATTCACCCAAAAAACTATATCAAATCGGGTGTTAAAAACCCAAAAAAAGGGGGTTTTTTGGTTGACATTGCTTTGGATCGGGCGCGACGGATAGTCTCCCCGCCCATGGCGGTCATCGAGGCGCACATAACCGGCAACGTGTGGAAAATCGAGGTCGCGATCGGCGACAAGATCGAGGACGGCGACACGGTCGTCATCCTCGAGTCGATGAAGATGGAGATCCCGGTCGAGACCGAGGACGACGGGACCGTGAAGGAGATTCGCTGCGAGGAGGGCCAGTCGGTCAGCGAAGGCGATGTCCTCGTAGTGCTGGAGTGAAGTGAGCGAGCAGCTCGCCGGCGGCAAGCTGATCCTCGACTTTCCGGCCGAGGCGGTCGCCCGCATCCGCATCTCCAATCCCGAGCGCCGCAACGCGCTCGACCACGAGATCCTCGACACATTGGCCGAGACGCTGCCCCGGCTCGACCACGGGATCGAGACCCGCTGCGTGCTGATCACCGGCGCCCCACCTGCCTTCTCTGCGGGCTACGACCTCACGGCGATTCCCGGCGCGACCTTCGAGCGCGACGCCGAGGCGCTGGTCGCCCATCCCTTCCACGATGCGATGGAAGCGCTCGCCGCGCACCCCTGGCCGACCGTCGCGGCGATCAACGGCCACTGCCTCGGCGGCGGCCTTGAGCTGGCGATGACCTGCGACCTGCGCATCTGCGCCGCCGGTGCCAAGCTCGGCATGCCGCCGGCGAAGCTAGGCCTCGTCTACAGCCACACCGGCCTGCGCAAGTTCATCGACACGCTCGGCCTCGCACGGACCAAGCAGCTCTTCCTCACCGGGCGCAACTTCGAGGCGGAGCGGGCCGAGCGGATCGGCCTGGTGCACGAGGTGGTCGAGGACGACGTCTTCGAGGCGGCGGCGCTGGAACTGGCCGCGGAAGTCGCCGCCAACGCGCCGATCTCGACGCGGGGCAACAAACGGGCGATCGAAGTGCTCAACTCGAATCCTGTCCTCAGCGAGCAGCAGGAGGCCGGCCTGATCGCGTTGCGCGAATCGTGCTTCGCCTCCGAAGACCTGCGCGAGGGCATCGAAGCCTTCGCCGAGAAGCGCAAGCCACACTGGAAGGGACAGTGAGCAAGAGGGGCGCCAAAGCACGCGCGACGCTCGCCGCCGCCGACCCGGCGATGGCGGCACTGATCGAGCGCGTCGGCGAGATCGACCTGAAGACGCGCCTACGTCGGCGCAGCGAGGAAAAACCTCCCGACGCATACGGGGCGTTGCTGCGGGCGATCGTCGGCCAGCAGCTCTCGACCAAAGCGGCGCGGACGATCTACCTGAGGGTCTGCGACCTCTTCGGCGGCTCCACGCCCTCGCCCGAGCAATTGCTCGAGGCAAGCGAGAAGGACCTGCGCGGCTGTGGCCTCTCCGGCCGCAAGGTCGAGTACGTCCGCGACCTCGCCGTCCACGTACTCGACGGCGAGCTCGAGCTGGACCGGCTCGGCGATCTCTCCGACGAGGAAGCAATCGCCGAGCTCGTCGCGGTGCGCGGCCTCGGCCAGTGGACCGCGGAGATGTTCCTGCTCTTCCACCTGGAGCGCCCCGACGTCCTCTCCGGCGGCGACCTCGGCATCCGCAAGGCGGTTCAGATCGAGTACGGCCTGGAGGAGATGCCGACGCCGCAGCGGGTGTTGGAGATCGGCGAGCCCTGGCGTCCTCACCGCAGCCTCGCCTCGCTCTACCTGTGGGAGTCACTTGCAAGCGTTCCTGTCGAGTAAGGGTGGGCACACAGCTGGTCGATAGGAGAAACGTGCGCCTGCGTTTCTGGTTGGGATTTGCCGTGGTCGCCGCGATCGCGATCGGCTCGGTCGCGATCGCCCTGGTGGTTCACGATCGCGAATCCGCCAACTTCGAACAAATGCAGCGCGCCGAGGCCGCTCGATCGGCGCGACAGGCCGAGGCGCTTGCCGCCCTCTCGGTCGGCCAACTCTCCAGTGCCGCCGCCTTCTACCAGGCAGAGGGAAGGTTCACCCAGCACGAGTTCGACGTGATCGCAGAATCGCTCTTGAGCAGCGGCGTGCTCTCGGCGACCGCATTTGTACCGGCGGTGCCGAACTCGGCGCGGGCAAGCTTCGAACGCAACCACGGCTTCGCGATCGTCGACCGCAGTCCGCTCGGCGACCTGCGCCGCGAGGGAGCGCAAAGGCGCTACTTCCCCCTCACCTACTCGGCGACCAAGAACAAGCTCGACATCACCACCCCATATGGCTACGACATCGGTTCCGATCCGATCCGGGCCAGCCGTCTCGTCCGCGCCCGCGACACCGGCAGGCCCTCGGCCACGCCGGTAATCCGGTTGCCGCTGGGCGGCACCGGCATCAACGTCTTCCGCCCGGTCTACCGCGACGGTGCCCCGACGAGCACGGTCGCCCAGCGCCGTGCCGCCCTGGTCGGCTTCGCTCTCGGCTCCTTCAAGGTCGGCGATCTGGCCGCGGCAGCAACCACCGCACTTCCCGACGAGGCGGACGTGGAGCTGGTCGAAGGCGGCAGGTCCGTCGTCGGGCCATCGCTCGACCGCGAAGAAGCGGCGACCGCGCCTCTGCGCGTGGCCGACCGCGCCTGGCTGCTGGTGGTACGCGATCCCAGCCGTCCCGGGGTCAGTCTGCCGGTTCTGATCGCAGTCGTCGGGATCGCCCTGGCGGCGCTGCTGGCCGTGCTGGTCCTGGTCTGGAGCCGCAACGAACGGATGCAGGAACTGAAGCGCCAGGCCAGCCAGGATCCGCTGACCGGGCTGAAGAACCGGCGCCGCTTCGGCGAAGACCTGCGGACCGAGCTCGCTCGGGCTCGCCGAGAGGAGACCGTCGGCGCGATGCTGATGCTCGACCTCGACAATTTCAAGCGGGTCAACGACACCCTCGGACACCCGGCGGGCGATCGCATGATCACCGACATCGGCGGTGTGCTGAGCGCGCGGATGCGGGCCACCGACGTGGTGGCACGGCTGGGCGGCGACGAGTTCGCGATCGCGCTACCGCGCTGCGATCTCGACGAGGCCGAGGAGATCGCCGACGCGATCGCCAGCGCGATCCGCCTGCACGTCCTGCCGGGCGAGGCGGCACCGCCGATCACCGCCAGCATCGGGATCGCGGCCTTCGGACCGGGAACCGAGAGCTATGACTCGGTGCTCTCGGCGGCTGACAACGCGCTGTATGAAGCGAAGCGGGCGGGGCGCGATTCGGTGCGGGTGGCTGGGACTGCTGTGGCGGCTGGGGGAGCCCATCCGGGTAGGGCCTCCACTTAACTTTTTCGGTGAGGCGCGTTGGGCTATCGCCCGAAGCCCACACCGAAAAAGTACAAGACGTTTCGGCCCTACCCGGATGGGCTCTTTAGCTCGTGGCGCAGGCTCAGGATGCGCTGCACCGATTCTTCGAAGGAAGCGCGGGAGATGGTGTCGGTCCGTATCGCTTGCAGCAATGCGCGGTGGGCTGCTGATGCTTCTGCCGGGTCCGCGTAGAGCAGCAGGTCGGTTCCGGCGCGTGCTGCTGCCTTGGCCACTCTTGCGGGGCCGCCGAAGGACCGCACCGCCACGGTGTCGAGGGCGTCGGTGATCGATACCCCTTCGAAGCCGATCCGTTTGCGCAGCTCCTCGGTGGCGATCGCATGAGAGAAGGCGGCCGGCTGAGGTGAGAGGGCCGGGTAGATCGCGGTGCTCAGCATCACCACGTCGCCGCCGGCTTCCGCGAAGCGCCGGTACGGGGGCTCGTCGACTTCGCGCAACGTCTGCTTGGAAAGGACGAGGCGCTGGACCGCGTCGTCGGTGTTGAGGGATGCCGATCCCAGGCCGGGGAAGTGCTTGCCGGTCGCCGCGACGCCATCGCCCTGCAACGCGGTGGCAAACGGAACCGCGGTCGCCGTGACCTCGGCCGCAGTCGAGCCGAAACCGCGATCGGCTCCTGCGATCGTGCCGCCGGGGCGGGCGACGTCGAGGACCGGAGCGAGATCGACGTTGACGCCGATGCGCCGCAGGTCCGCGCCGGCGCGGCGCCCTTGATCGGCGCTGAAAGCCTTGCCGCGGGCGCCCATCGTGCGCGCCGAAACGGTCGGCGCCCCCTCGATCCGCTTGACCAGGCCGCCCTCCTGATCGGTCATCACCAGCAGGGGATCGCGCAGGCCCGGCGGTCGCGGGATCGCCTGCAGGCGTCGGATCAGTCGCCTGCCGGCGCCGCGGCTCGGCAGGTTGTCGGCGAAGAGGACCACGCCGGCTACCTCACCGGCGTGGATCATCCGCTCGACCGCGGCGGGCGGTTGGATTCCGGCGAAGCCGAGCACGACGCGCTGCCCGGCCAGCTGACCCGCCGGGAGCCCGCTGACGACGCTGGCCGGTGGCGGCGGGGAGCGGTCGCTCAGCGCCACCCCGAAGGCGAAGGCGCCTGCCGCCAGGCCACACACCGCGCCGGCCGCGATTCGCCTGCGCCTCGTCGTCGTCGCCACCCCGGCAACCATAAGAGCCGCGCGCCGATCGCGAACGTCCGGGCCGATTCCTAGCCTTGCGCCCGAATGCCGCCACTGATCTCCTTCGAGGAAGCACTGGCGCTCGGCGAGCTGAGCGACCACGAGGAGATCGGCGAGCTGGTCGAGCGCGCCTGGGCCGTGCGCAAGGAGAACTTCGGCGACTCGACCGACATGTGCTCGCTGGTCAACGCCAAGTCGGGCGGTTGCGCCGAGGACTGCGGCTTCTGCGCCCAGTCCCGCTACGCCGAGGCGGACACGCCGATGCACGCGATGATGGAGCCCGAGCAGATCCTCGAGCACGCGCGGGCGGCAGAGGCCGCGGGCGCGCACCGCTTCTGCATGGTCACCCAGGGGCAGGGCCTCTCCAAGCGCGACTTCGAGAAAATCGTCGAGGGGGCGAAGCTGGTCTCCGAGCACACCAACCTGAAGCGCTGCGCCTCGATCGGGCACATGTCCGGCGATCGCGCCAAACGGCTGCGCGAGGCGGGCATCCAGCGCGTCCACCACAACGTCGAGTCCTCGCGCTCCTACTACCCCGAGGTCTCCAGCACGGTCCGCTACGAGGGCCGGCTGCGGACGATCGACGCCGTCAAGGAGGCGGGGTTGGAGACCTGCGTCGGCGGCATCCTCAACCTCGGCGAGTCGCCGCGCCAACGGGTCGAGATGGCCTTCGAGCTCTCCGAGCTGGAGCCCGACTCGGTGCCGATCAACCTGCTCAACCCGCGCGACGGGACCAAGTTCGGCGACCGCCCGCTGATGGACCCATGGGACGTGATCAAGTGGGTCGCGATCTTCCGCCTGATCATCCCCGGCGCGCTCTTCCGCCTCTGCGGCGGCAGGGTCGAGAACCTCGGCGAGCTACAACCGCTCGCCGTCAAGGCCGGGCTCAACGGGGTGATGATGGGCAACTTCCTCACCACCCTCGGCGCCGAGCCCGAGGACGACCGGGCGATGTTCGAGGAGCTCGGCCTGAACGTGGCCCGCCAGCCCGACAACGGCGCCAACCCACGGCCCGACAACCGCTCCGGCTGGCTCGACGGCGAGACGCCCGAGACCCCGATCGACGAGCTGATCGACAGCCAGGACGAAGCCAACTTCTGGGACCCCTCGACCCAGCTGCGGGTGATCAAGAAGACCAAGAAGCCGCCGCCGTACCCGGCTCGCCAAACAGCGGCATGAGCGACGTCGCAGAGCGGCTCGAGGAGCTTCGCGCGAGCGGGCTGCACCGCCGGTTGCGCCTGATCGAAGGCGCGCAGGGGCCGCGCGTCCAGCTCGACGGGGTGCCGGTCCTGCTGCTCTGCTCGAACAACTACCTGGGCCTGGCCGACCACCCCAGGGTGCGCGAGGCGGCTGCCGAGGCGGCGCTCGGCTGGGGCGCCGGCGCCGGCGGCTCGCGGCTGATCTCGGGCAACATGGGGCCCCACCGGCAGTTGGAGGAGCGGCTTGCCGCCTTCAAGGGCTACGAGGCGGCGCTGCTGTTCGGCTCCGGCTACCTGGCCAACGTCGGCGCGATCTCGGCGCTCGCCGGTCGCGACACGGTCGTCTTCTCCGACGAGCTCAACCACGCCAGCATCGTCGACGGCTGCCGCCTCGCTCGGGCGGAGACCTTCGTCTACCGCCATCGCGATGTCGAGCACCTCGCCCGGGGGCTGACCGAGGCCGGAGAACGGGCTTCGCTGATCGTCACCGACGGCCTCTTCTCGATGGACGGCGACGTCGCCCCGCTCGAAGGCCTGGTTCGGCTGGCCCGCGACCACAATTGCCGACTGATGGTCGACGAGGCGCACGCGACCGGCGCGATGGGCCCGGGCGGGCGCGGCTCGGTGGCCGCGGCGGGACTGAGCGAGGAGGTCGACCTCGTGGTGGGGACGTTGGGCAAGGCGCTCGGCTCCTACGGCGCCTACGTCTGCGCGAGCGGCGAGCTGAGCGAGTACCTGCTCAACACGGCGCGCTCCTTCATCTTCTCCACGGCATTGCCACCGCCAGTGCTCGCCGCAGCACTGGCGGCGCTGGAGCTGCTCGAAGCCGAACCCGGGTGCGTGCGGAACCTGAGCGCCAACGCGGCGACGCTGCGCGAGGGCCTGATCGCCGAGGGCCTGCCCGCGGGCGGTGGCCAGAGCCAGATCGTGCCGCTCGAAGTCGGCGATGCCGGGCGGACGATGGAGCTGTGCGAGCGGCTGCTCGAACGCGGCGTCTTCGCCCAGGGGATCCGCCCCCCCACCGTCCCGCCGGGATCCTCGCGGCTGCGCTTCAGCGTGATGGCGACGCACGAACCGGCGGACCTGCGCGACGCGGCGCGACTGACCGGCGAGGCGGCGCGCGAGCTGGGCATTGCCGCGCCGCGGGCGAGCGGCTCGCTTCCGGTAGCCGCCTGAGCGCCCGTGCAGGGCGTCTTCGTAACCGGGACGGGCACCGAGGTCGGCAAGACCGTGGTCGCCGCCGCGATCGCCCACACGCTCGCAGACGATGGCAAGCGCGTGGCCGTCTTCAAGCCCGCCGTCACCGGCCTCGACGAAATCCCCGCCGATGGGCTTCAAAGTGGACAAATAGGACACTTTGAGGCCCATCGGCCGGATCACTTCGTGCTGCGGGAGGCTGCTCGCGGCTCTCAGAGCGACGATGAGATCGCGCCCTACCGCTATGGCCCGGCGATGTCGCCGCATTTGGCGGCCGACCTGGCCGGCGAGCAGATCCAGCCGGAGCGCCTGCTCGCCGCCGCGCGCGCCGCGGCCACCGGCTCCGACGTACTCGTCTGCGAGGGGGTCGGCGGGTTGCTGGTGCCGCTGGCGGCCGGCTACCTCGTCCGCGACTTCGCGGTGGACCTCGGCCTTCCGCTCGCCATCGCCGCGTCTCCCGGCCTCGGCACGATCAACCACACCCTGCTGACGATCGAGGCGGCACGGTCGGCCGGCCTCGAGATCGCCATGGTCGTCCTCACTCCCTGGCCGGAGAAGCCGGGCCGGATCGAAGAGTCGAACCGCGAGACGATCGCCGCGCTGGGCAACGTCGAGGTCGAGACGCTGCCGCGCCTCGACCTCGGCTCGCCTAGCTCTTGGCCGCCGCTAGCTCTGCCTCCTGGGCCGCCAGCTCCGAACCGCCGGGATTGACGGCGGCCTCGACCGCCTCGACGCTGATCCGCTTCGGCTTGGCGCGGATCGCGGCGGCTGCGATCGCGGCGCCGGCCAGCGTCACCGCGGCGGACACGGTCATCGCGTTGCTCAGCCCGTCGACGAACTGCTGAGGCACCGCGGTCTCGAAGCTGCTCCCAGCGGCGCCCTGGAAGATCGCTCCGCTGACGGCGATGCCGAGGCTGCCGCCGACCATGCGGAACATCGAGAGGACGCCGGAAGCGATGCCCGCTTTCTCCACCGCGACGGCGTTCATCGCGGCGCTGGTCATCGGCGACATCGTCAACGCGATGCCGATGCCGAGCAGCATGAAGCCGGGCAGCAGATCGAGGTAGCCGGAGTTCACCGCGATCCCGGTGAAGCTGTAGAGCGAGGCGGTGAGGAGCAGCAGCCCGGCGACGATCAGCCAGCGTGGGCCGAAGCGGTCGGCGAGCCTGCCGGCAACCGGGGCGACGCCGACGATCATCAGGGTCGAGGGCAGGAAGCGAACCCCCGCCTCCAGCGGCGAGTAGCGGAGGATGTCCTGCATGTAGAGGGCGAGGAAGAAGAAGACGCCCATCATCGCGAAGGTGATGATCAGGGCGACGACCACGGCGCCGAGAAAATTGCGGTCGGCGAAGAAGCGGAACTCGACCATCGGCACCTTGACGCGCAGCTCAGTAAAGACGAAGGCGACCCCGCCCAGCACCGCGGCGGCCAGCAGGCCGACGATCCCGGCCGAGCCCCATCCCCAGCTATTGCCCTCGACCAGGGCGAGGACAAGCGCGGTGAGCGCAACGGTGAGCGTCGCCACGCCGAGGTAGTCGACCTCGCGGCCGACCGTGTTGTCGCGCGACTCGCGCACCGCGAACAGGGTTGCGGTGACGGCGCCGACCGCGACCGGAATGTTGAGGTAGAAGATCGCTCGCCAGCTGACGTGCTCGGTGAGGAATCCGCCGAGCACGGGACCGACGGCGAGGGCGAGGGCGGAGACACCGGCCCAGGTCCCCATCGCTTTGCCGCGCTCGTGGGCGGGGAAGGCGTTGGTGATGATCGAGAGCGTGCCCGGCATCATCAGCGCCGCGCCGACGCCTTGCAGGACGCGGCTGGCGACGAGGTCGGTGGCGCCCTGGGCGAGGCCGGCGGTGGCCGAGGAGAGGGCGAAGATGACGACGCCGATCAGGAACATGCGGCGGCGGCCGAAGATGTCGCCGAGCCGTCCCCCGGTGGCCAAGAGAACGGCGAACGACAGCGTGTAGCCGTTGATCGTCCACTCGAGGCCGGAGATCGAGGCGCCGAGGTCGCGCTGAATCGAGGGCAGCGCGACGTTCACGACGGTGTTGTCGAGCATGATCATGAACAGCGCGAAGCACATCGCTCCGAGCGTCCACCACTTGCGGTTGTCGTCGGTGATCAGGTGGCTGTAACGGGTCAAGCTGGTCCAACTCCCTTCAGGTGCTGATAGGTCTGGGCGATGTCCTCGCGGTCCATCAGCGAGTCAATCGCTGCATCGAGCTTGCGGCGCTGGGCGGCACTGAGGCTCGCCGCGAACGCCTCCATCCCCGCCTGGCGGACGACGAGCAGCGTGTCGACCAGCTGCTTGCCCTTGGCGGTGATGGCGACATGCCGCACACGGCGGTCGTCGGGGTCCTCCAGCCTCGTGACGAGCTTCTTCTTGACCAGGGCGTCGACGGCCCGGCTCATCGAGGGGACCGAGACGCCGAAGGTCTCGGCCAGGTCGCTGACTTGGCGGGGATTCCCGGCCTCGCCGAGCCCGCCGAGCTCCAGCAGCGCCTTGCACTGCGTCATCGAGAGACCGGACTCCTCGATCACGCGCAGCTGGTTGCCCCGGTCATAGAGGAAGACGTGGCGCAGCAGAGCACCCAGTCGTGCGGCGGTGTCGCTCGTTTGCATAGCGACAATGGTTGCACAAGCGCAACTATTTCTCGACAGCAATAGTTGTTCATGTGATCCATATCACGCGGAATTCCGGCCGAGCCGCGCTCTAGATTCTCCTGCGGCGATGTCAGTGGACCACGCTCAGCTCGATCGCGACCATCTCTGGCACCCGTTCACCCAGCAGCTTGGCTGGGTCGAGGAAGAGCCACTGATGATCGAGCGGGCCGAGGGGGCGCAGCTGATCGACGACGAAGGCCGCCGCTATCTGGACGGTGTCTCCTCGCTGTGGTGCAACGTCCATGGGCATCGCCACGCAGGCATCGACACCGCCGTGCAGGAGCAGCTGGAGAAGGTTGCCCACTCGACCATGCTCGGCCTCTCCCACCCCGGTGCCGCCGAGCTGGCGGCCAAGCTGGTCGACCTGGCGCCGCCGGGGCTGAGCCGCGTCTTCTACTCGGAGTCCGGCTCGACCGCGACCGAGATCGCACTGAAGATGGCCTTCCAGTTCCAGCAGCAGCGCGGCGGGCAGCACGCGCGGCGGACCTCCTTCGTCCACCTCCGCGAGGCCTACCACGGCGACACGATCGGCTCGGTCTCGGTCGGCGGCATCGACCTCTTCCACTCGACCTACCGGCCGCTGCTTTTCCAGACCCACGCGGCGGAGCCCGGCGACGCCGCCGACCTCGAGCGCGTCCTCTCCTGCCACGAGGAAGAGATCGCGGCGCTGATCGTCGAGCCCCTGGTCCAGGGCGCCGCCGGGATGCTGGTCCACCCCCCCGGCTACCTGCGTGCGGCGCGCGAGCTCTGCGACCGCTTCGGCGTGCTGCTGATCTGCGACGAGGTCGCGACCGGCTTCGGCCGCACCGGGACGATGTTCGCCTGCGAGCAGGAGGGGGTCGCCCCCGATCTGCTCTGTCT
>DAIRWC010000014.1:10139-15161 GCA_036802505.1 Solirubrobacterales bacterium | reverse complement strand
GCGTGATCAGCTCCGCGCACGGCCGCCTCAAAACCGTGTTCAACAACACCCCCGATGTGGCGGTAAGCAAGTTCATCCTCAACATGAAGGGCGGCGGCAAGGGCCTGCTGATCAACTCGCGCAACCTCTGCGCGGGACAGACCAGCGGCTTCCTCAATCTGCTGGCCCAGAACAGCAGGCGGATGAGGACCAACAACCTGCGGCTCAACATTCCGGCGTGCCGCGGGGGCAACAAGAGTCACTGACGGCCCGGGGCCGGGGCGGACATCCCAACCGCTCCGGCACCGCAGCTATTCGCTATCTGGTGCCCGGGCCGTCAGGCCGGTGAGAGTCGGGCGAAGTAGGCGAACCAGTTGCCGGAGTGGGTCTCGAAGCTGAGGCCCGCTTCGGCCGCTTGGCGCTTGAGGCTGCTGAGGGTGGTGAAGTGGGGGTCGCCGAAGAGCTCGCCGACGACGAGGCGGCCGTCGGGCTTGAGCACCCGCCGGATCTCGCGCAGTGCCGCCGGCGGGTCGGGGATCTCGCCGAGGACCGCGGTGAGCGCGACCGCGTCGATCGAGACATCCCCATATGGCAGCGCGGTCGCGTCGCCCTGGGTCGGGACGACGTTCGCGAGCCCGCGCTCGGCAGCGCGACCGCTGACGTGGTCGAGGAACTCCTGCTGCAGGTCGAAGATCTCGACCCGGCCCTCGGGACCGACCCACTCCGCCAGGTCGAGCGTGTAGTAGCCGGTGCCCGGCCCGATCTCCAATAACCGCTCGCCCGGCTCCGGCGCCAGCACCGCGCGCAGGCGGTCGCGGCTGATGATCGGGTGTGGCGCTTCGACCCAGAAGCGCTGCCCGTAAGGGCACGCGGACGGGTTCTTGCGCCACCACAGCGCCGCGCCCCCGACCGCAATCGCAAAAAGCCCCAGTGCCCTCTTAGCCCTCATGAGCGTGTGTGACCAAGCAGATCAAGGACGCAGGAAGCGTGGCGTGCTCTGCACGCGAGCGACCGAGGACGCCGATATGCGCCGGTCACACACGCTCAGAAGCCGACTTTTTGGGCGCCGGAGTCAATCCGCAGGAAGGCGACCTTGCCGACGTAGACCGAGAGCGTCCCGTCCTCGGTCTTGACGTCGTGCCAGCCGCCCTTCTCGACCTGCTTGCGCAGTTCCTTCAGCTCGTCCCCGCTGAGCCGGACGGGGACGACCTGGCCGCCCTCGAAGCCGATCTCCACCTTCTGCGTGTCCGCCATCAGTGCTCCTCTCCACTCGCTTCGACGATCTCGGTCAGGACGCCGCCCGTTGAGCGCGGCTCGATGAAGGCCACCCGGCTTCCCCGGATGCCGGTCCGAGCCTTGCTGTCGATCAACTCGAGCCCTGCGGCGCTGAGCTTCTCCAGGGTCGAGTCGATGTCGTCGACCGCGTAGGCGACGTGATGCAGCTTGGGGCCCTTGCGGGCGAGGAACTTGCCGACCGGAGAATCGGCGGCCAACGGCCGCATCAGCTCGACGTGCCCGTCGCCGACGTCGAGCAGGACGGCCTCGACGCCCTGGGACTCGACCGTCTCGCGGTGGGCCACCGTCATCTCGAAGCTCGTCTCGTAGAGCTCGAGCGCCGCGTCGATGTCCTCGACCGCGACGCCAATGTGGTCGATCTTTCCGAACATCGGCGGGAGTCTACGTCGCAGGCGGGGGCTCGCCCTCGCCGCCCTGCGAGCCCTCGACGCGAAGGATCTCGGCCAGCGCGGCGATCCCGACCTGGAGCTGCTCGGGGGTCGGCTCCTTGGTCGCCAGGTGCCGCTGGATCTCGCGGCCGGGCGTGTGGAACGCCTCGGCCAACGGGGCGCCGTGGTGGCGGTCGCTCCAGGCGAACATCTCGACGGCGATAGAAGCGACGCCGAGGCCGACCGCGGCACGCGCCAGCGGGCTCGGCCGCTCGACCAGCCGCTCCAGCGCCACCGTGCCGGCGGCGGAGAGCAACATCATCGGCGTCAGCAGGTTGGAGCCGCAGCGATCGTGCTCCTTTGGCACCGAAGCCGGGTCCGCTACCCCCTGCTCATAGGCAGTGATCGCCTTGTGCTCGACCCCGTGGTAGGCGGCGAGGTCGCGATCGGCGAGGGCGACGACGGCAGGGGCGGCACCCAGCACCTGCACCAAGCCCTCACGCCACGCGGAGCTGCCCAGGCGACGGCGCAGCAGGCTGGTGGTGACCAGCGTCACCCCGATCGTCGCCAGCACCCTGCGGTCCTCGAACGGCAAACGAGCCGCGGGCATCCGCCGGCGCACGAGCGGCAACACGGCCATCGCCTCGACCAATTTCAACGGCCCTCGCAGGCCCGGCACCTTGCCAACGAGCTTCGGCGCCAATTCGGGTTTCCGCTCCGAGGCAACCACGACCTGCCCTTCCTCGTCCCGCACCGCGGCAGCCCAGTGCGTCGGCCCATGGATCAAGAGGCCATTGCGCAGGGCCATCCCACCGAGTCGCAGCTTCTCCTCGCTCACAGGTCAGACGATAGAGACGTGCCCGCGGCGGCGGCTGGGTTGCGCCCGCTCAGCGGGGCGCCGGCGGGACCCAGCCGGGCGGGAACGCACCGGCGGAGACGTCGCCCTTGCCGGGCTCGAACAGGGTGGCGACGATCTTCCACGCGGGCCGCTCCTCGACAAGGGGACGGACGTCGCCGATCTGGACGAGCAGGTGCAAGGAGGAGCCGACCTGGAAGTCGGCGGCGGTCGGGGTCTCGCCGCCGAGCGCCCCCGAGTCGAGAAGCGCGCCGACCGTATCCAGCTGCGCCGGCAGCGCCTGCAACGTGTCGTAGACCCGCTGGGCGGTGATGTCCAGGTAGCGCCACGAGGCCCGCACCGCCTTGATCGCGAAGTCGACGCCGCCCGGGTCGAGCTGGCCGGCGCCGGCGAAGGTCCCCATCGACTCGGGGCGGAAGTGCATCGCGCCGAAGACGAGCACGCGGGCAGTGGTCTGGAGCTCCTCCGCGATCCCGGCCTCGGCCCCGCGGATCTCCTCGGCGCTCGCCGCCGGGTAGAGGCCGGCATCGGGGCGCAGCTCGGCGAGGCGGGCAAAGATCGTCGAGGTACCGTGCACGGGCTCGTCGTCGACAAGCAGACCGGGGACCGTGCGGCGCCCCTCGCCGTAGATATTTTCGACCTCGTCACCCTGCCTGCCGGTTTCGAGCACGACCGTCTCGTACTCCTGGCCGAGCCGGTCAAGGGCCGCGCTCACCGCCAAGCAGGGGTGCGAGAAGGGGACGACGTGGAGGACGAGCCGCGGCTGCGCTGGCATCGGCGAGACCCTACCGGCGCCCGCCGGGAATGGCATCGGGTCCACCACGACCGACGACCGCGCAGTCCCGCGCGGTCGTCGGATTCCCCCCTGATTCCCCCTTTAAATCCCCGCCGGAGACCCCCAGTCCAGGCCTCCGGCGGGTGTGTCGGCTCTCCCTGGCTCTAACTTGGAAAGCCGACCTCTGAAACACGGCGTCTCTGGAGAAGTTGCGCCTGCGACTAAGTGCTTGATTTGCCGCCGAGGAGCTTCTCGCGAAGCGCCTCGAGGCGGCTGCTCAGCTCGGCCTCGAAGCCGCGGTCGCTGGGCTCGTAGAACCGCTGTTCCTCCAGCCCCGGAGGCAGCAGGGGCTGGTCGCTGACGGCGCCCGCCTCATCATGCGCGTAGCGGTAGCCCTCGCCCCGGCCGAGGTCCCCGGCGCCGGGGTAATGAGCGTCGCGCAGGTAGTCGGGCGGCGTCTTGGCGCCGTTCTCCCGCACCTCGGCGCGGGCCCGGCCGAGAGCTTTGTAGGAGGCGTTGGACTTCGGCGCGAGGGCGAGGTAGACGGCGGCCTGGGCGAGGTTGAGCGCGCACTCGGGCAGGCCGACCCGGTCGACGGCCCGGGCGGCGGCATCGGCGACGAGCAGCGCCTGGGGGTCGGCGTTGCCGACGTCCTCGGAGGCGAGGATGACCATGCGGCGGGCGATGAAGCGCGGATCCTCTCCGCCCTCCAGCATCACCGCCAGGTAGTAGAGCGAGGCGTCGACGTCGGAGCCCCGCGTCGCCTTGATCCAGGCCGAGACGAAGTCGTAGTGACGATCGCCCTGGCGGTCGTAGTCGAGCGCCTTGCGCTGCAGCGCGTCCTCGACGGCGACGACGTCGACCGCATCCGACTTTGACCCCTCCCCAGTGTGGTCAATGTCGGATGCGCGCACCACTGCGCGCTCGAGCGCCGCGAGGGCCACCCGGGCGTCGCCGCCGGAGCGCTGCGCCAGCATCGCCAGCGCCGCATCCTCCACCGGCGGCGGATCGACCAGCCCCCGCTCGGGGTCCGCGAGCGCCCGGCGCAGCAACTCCTCCACCTGCTCGGCGGACAACGGCTGCAGCTCATATATCTGGCAACGCGAGAGCAGCGCCGAGTTGACCTCGAAGTAAGGGTTCTCGGTGGTTGCCCCGATCAGCGTCAGCAACCCCTCCTCCACGGCCGGCAGCAGCGCGTCCTGTTGGGCCTTGTTGAAGCGATGGATCTCGTCCAGGAACAGGATCGTCGGCCGCCCAGACCCACGCCGCCGCTCCCGAGCCCGCTCGATAACGGCCCGGATCTCCGCTTTCCCGGCATTGACCGCCGACTCCTCCTCAAAAGCCCCATCCGCACCCGCAGCAGCGATCCGAGCAAGCGTCGTCTTCCCAGCCCCCGGCGGCCCATACAAGATCGCCGAGTGCGGATGTCCGCTTTCGATAGCGGAACGCAGCGCCGATCCCTCCCCCAGCACATGCTCCTGCCCGACAAGCTCATCCAAAGACCGCGGCCGCATCCGCACAGCCAGAGGAGCATCAGCAGCTACCTCTTCAGCGGCGGGCCCTGCATCGCTGTCGAACAACCGATCGTCCATTGCAGACGAGTATGAGGGAGCCGCCCTACAATCGAACAATGGAGATCGCCACGCAGCCTTCCGTATCCCAGTCCACCCTTGAGAGCTTCAACCCAGCCACCGGAGAGCTCGTCGGCTCCGTCGCCACGATCACCCCAGACGAAGTCCAGGCCGTGG
>DAIRWC010000014.1:0-10129 GCA_036802505.1 Solirubrobacterales bacterium | reverse complement strand
CAGCCGGCCTGGGCCGAGCTCGACCTCAAGACCCGCGGCGCCTACCTGAGGCGCGCCGCCGACGCGCTGCTCGACGACATCGACGAGCTCGCCGAACTGCTCGTCTCCGAGCAGGGCAAGCCGCGCGCCGAGGCCTACACGATGGAGCTGCTGCCGACCGTCGACGCACTGCACTGGTGCGCCAAGGCCGGGCCGAAGATCCTCGCTGACGAGAAGGTGCGGATGTCCCAGGCCTTCCTGGCGAGCAAGAAATCGCGCTTCACCTACGAGCCGATCGGCGTGGTCGGCGTGATCGCACCCTGGAATTACCCCTGGTCGATCCCCTTCGGCGAGGTCGCGATCGCACTGATGGCCGGCAACGGCGTGGTGCTCAAGCCGGCCAGCCTGACGCCGCTGTTGGGCGAGGCGATCCGCCGCGTCTTCGAGAAGGGCGGCCTGCCCGAGGGCCTCGTCCGCGTCGTCCACGGCGGCGGCGCGGTCGGCGACGCGCTGGCCAAATCGAGCGCCGGCAAGATCTTCTTCACCGGCTCGGTCGAGGTCGGCCGAAAGGTCGGCCAGGTCTGCGCCGAGCGACTCAAGGGCTCGGTGCTCGAGCTCGGCGGCAAGGACCCGATGATCGTCTGCGCCGACGCCGACCTCGGCAACGCGATCTCCGGCGCCGTCTGGGGCGGCTTCGCCAACGCCGGCCAGACCTGCTCGGGGATCGAGCGCGTCTACGTCATGCGCGAGGTCGCCGACCGCTTCGTCGAGGGCGTCGCCCGCGAGGCACAGAAGCTGCGGCTCGGCAACCCGATCGAGTGGGAGACCGAGATCGGCCCGATGACCTCCGACGGCCAGTACGAGATCGTCGTCGACCTGATCGAGGACGCGGTCGCCTCCGGCGCGACCAAGCTCTGCGGCGGCCCGACCCCGGTCGCCGGCCTCTCCGACAAATACATCGCCCCGACCGTCCTGACCGGGGTCACGCACGAGATGCGGATCATGAAGGAGGAGGTCTTCGGACCGGTCCTGCCGATCGTCGTCGTCGACTCTGAGCAGGAGGCGATCGACCTCGCCAACGACTCCGAGTTCGGCCTCGGTGCCTCGGTCTGGACCAAGGACCGCCAGAAGGGCGCTCGGATGGCGCGGCGGATCGAGTCGGGCATGGTCTGGGTCAACGACCACTCCTTCAGCCACGGCGCCTGCCAGTGCGCATGGGGCGGCGTCAAGGACTCCGGCGTCGGCCGCTCGCACTCCAAATTCGGCTTCTACGAGTGCGTCAACGTGAAGATGAACGCCTGGGAGCCGGGCCTCACCCGCGACTTCTGGTGGCACCCCTACGACCAGACCCTGGGCGAAGCGGTGCGCGCCTCGGCAAAGATCCTCTACGGCAAAGGCGCGACCCGGACTCAGGCCCTGCGCGAGGGCGCCGGGCCGCTGCTCAAGGTCGGCGCCCGCACCCTGCGCAAGCGCCGGTAGCAACTGCCCTCTGAACGGTTTACCACCCCATAGGGGGGTGAATCGTCCAGTCGAGGGAGAATCCGCGCGATGACCGAAGCGATCGAGCTGCGCGGCCTGCGACGGGACTACGGCGAACGTATGGCGCTGGCCGGCGTTGACCTCTCGCTGGGAGAGGGCGAATCGCTCCTCGTGCTGGGCCCAAACGGCAGCGGCAAGACCACCCTGCTGCGCATCCTCGCCACCCTGCTGCGACCGAGCGGCGGCGAGGCGCGTGTCTTCGGGGCCGCCCTCCCCCGAGATGCCTGGAAAGTCCGCGGCAGAATCGGCCTGCTCGGCCATGACGCCCCCCTCTACCGGGACCTGAGCGGCCGCGAGAACCTCCGCTTCCACGCACGCCTGCACGGGATCGGGGCGGACGTGGCCGAGGCGCGAATCTCCGAGCTGCTCGCCGCGGTCGGCATGGAGCGACGCGGCGACGACCGGGTCGCCGAGCTCTCCGCCGGCATGCGCCAGCGGATCGCCGCCTGCCGCTGCGTCCTGCACGAGCCCGACCTTCTGCTTCTCGACGAGCCCGACTCCAACCTCGACGCCGACGGGCGCGAGTTGGTGGGGCAGCTGATCGGCACAGCGCCCGGCCGAACCCGCGTGCTGGTCAGCCACGACCCGGAGCGCCACCGCGGCGAGGCCGACCGGGTGCTGGAGCTCGGGATCGGCGGAACGGTCGCGGCCTCGGTAGGAGCCTCATGACCCCCTCCCGCCTCGCCTTCGCCGCGATCCTCGGCAAGGACCTGCGAGTCGAGCTGCGCACCCTGCAGTCGCTGCCGGCGATGGCGCTGTTCGCGGTCACCACCTTCGTCATCTTCCGCTTCGGCCTCGATCGCACCAGCCTCTCCGGCAGCCTCGCCGCCGGCGTGCTCTGGGTAACCGTGCTCTTCGCCGCGATCCTCGGCATCAACCGCCTCTTCGTCAGCGAGCGCGAGGAGGGCGGCTTCGACGCGATCCGCCTCGCCCCGATCGACCGCAGCGCCCTCTTCGCCGCCAAGGCATCGGCGCTGCTCGTCTACCTGCTGGCCCTGGAGCTGGTCGTCGTCCCCGTCTTCGCGATCTTCTTCCTCGACTCGGTCGCAGCGCTGCCGCCGCTCGCCCTCGTCCTCCTCCTGGCCGACCTCGGGCTCGCCGCGACCGGCACCCTGATCTCCTCGATGGCGGTCAACTCGCGCGCCCGCGACCTGCTCGCCCCGCTGGTGCTGCTGCCCCTCGTCGTGCCGCTCTCGATCGCCGCCACCGGTGCGATCGAGCCCCTCCTTGCCCTGGGCGGTCCCGGTTACCACCGCTTCGGCACCTGGCTCGCGACGCTCGGCCTATACGATTTGATCTTCCTCCTGGTCGGATACGCGGTGTTCGACTTTCTCCTGGAGGACTGAGGCGCCCGGTCGAGCTTTCGACCGCTATCCGAATCAAACCTCTACCGCGCCAGACGCTATGTACGGCAAAGGCCTGAGACCACTCTCGATCGCGACCGTCGCGGCAATCGTCGTGTCGCTCTCGCTCGTCTTCTTCTACGCGCCGCTCGACGGCGACCAGGGCTTCATCCAGAAGATCTTCTACCTGCACGTGCCGCTGGCGATCGTGGCGCTGGTCGGGTTCGTGATCGGCGGGGTCTTCGCGATCGCGCACCTGCGCAGCGGCAACTCGCGCTGGGACGCCTATTCCTACGTCTCGATCCACATGTCGGTGATCTTCGGCGTCGCCGTGCTGATCACCGGCTCGATCTGGGCCAAGGCCTCCTGGGGACACTGGTGGGTCTGGAATGAGCCGACGCTGGTCAGCTTCCTGATCGTCTTCCTGATGTACGCGACGTACTACCCGTTCCGCTACGCGATCGAGGACCGCGACCAGCAGGCGCGCTACGCCTCGGTCTTCGCGATCACGGCCGGCGCCTTCGTACCGCTCAACTTCATGGCCGTGCGGATGGCGCAGAGCCTCGTCCACCCGCGGGTCTTCGCCACGACCAATGGCGGCTTACCGGGCTCGATGATGCTGACCTTCCTCGTCAGCCTGCTGGCGATCGGCCTGCTCTGGGTGACCCTGGTCAAGTTCGAGCTGACCGCGAAGAGCGCCTCGGGCCAGGTGAAGCGGCTGCGCCGCGCCCTCGATGCGCCGGCTCCCGGCGGGCGCTCGCGCGTCGCCCCGGAGGTCGGCTAGTGCTCGCCCTGCTCGCCGCAACCCCCGCCCTGCCGCTCGACGAGGCCGGCAAGTACGTCGCCGGCGCCTACGTCGTCTTCCTCGCCCTGATCGTCGTCTACGTGGCGATCATGGCGGCCAAACTGCAGCGGATCGAGCGCGAGCTGGGCGAGCTGGCGGGGTTCGCGGAGCAGCGCAAGGCCGAGCAGGATCGGGAGCAGGTGACGGCCGATGTCTGAGCTCCTGGCACTGGGCGTCTCCCACAAGACGGCGCCGCTTGACCTGCGTGAGCGGCTCTCGCTGACCGAGGGCCGCGCGGTCGGCGCGCTGCACGAGCTGACCGCTGTGGAGGGCATCCACGAGGCGGCGGCGATCTCGACCTGCAACCGCACGGAGCTCTATCTGATCGTCTCCGACACGGTCGAAGCCGAGTCCGAGGCGCTGGGCGTGCTGACCCGGCAGGCGGAGATCCGCCCGACCGAGCTGCTCGGCCACCTCTACTCGCTGCGCTCCGGCGACGCCGCTCGGCACCTGTTCAGGGTCACGGCCGGGCTCGACTCGATGATCGTCGGCGAGGCCGAGATCCAGGGCCAGGTCAAACGCGCCTACGAGCTGGCGCTGGTCGAGGGGGCCACCGGCGCGATCCTCAACCGCCTCTTCCGCGGCGCCCTCGCCGCCGGCGGCCGGGTTCGCGAGGAGACCGCCGTCGGCGAGAAGAACGTGTCCATCCCCTCGGTCGCGGTCGATCTGGCCCGGCGCACGCTCGGCGACCTCGGCGAGAAGCGGGTGCTGGTGATCGGCGCCGGCGAGACGGCGGAGCTGGTCGCCAGGGCGCTGGTGTCGCGCGGTGCCGCCGGCGTCTTCGTCGCCAACCGCCACTACGACCGCGCGATCGGCCTGGCCCAGCGCTTCGACGGAGAGGCGGTCCGCTTCGAGGACCTGCCCGAGCAGCTGCAGGCCGCCGACATCGTCGTCTCCGCGACCAACTCCCCGCACCACATCGTCGAGCGCGACGGCTTGGCCCAGGTGATGGAGACACGGTCGGGCCGGCCCCTGCTCCTGGTCGACATCGCCGTGCCGCGCGACATCGAACCCGAGTGCCGCGAGGTCGACGGGGTCAGCCTCTACGACATCGACGACGTGCAGCAGATCGTCGAGCGCAACGCCGGCGACCGTGAGGGCGAGGCGAGGCGCGCTGAGCCGATCCTCGCTGCCGAGCTGGATCGCTTCGAACGTTGGCTCGCCTCCTTGGAGGTCGTGCCGACGATCGCCTCGTTGCGCGAGCGCGCCGACGAGATCGTCGCCCGCGTGCTGGCCGAGAACGACGGCCGCTGGACCCACCTCGGCGAGGCCGACCGCGAGCGGCTCACGGCGATGGCGAAGGCGATCGCGTCGCGCCTTCTGCACGAGCCGACTCTGCGGATGAAGCGGTCGGCGGGCAGCGACGATGCGTATGTGTACGTGAGCGCGCTGCGTGAGTTGTTTGGGTTGGACGTGGAGACTGAGCCGGAGGGTGAAGATAAGGGGAGCGTGACCGAGCTGCGAAGGGCCGGTCCCGGTCAGGCCTATCCGGGTAGGGGTTCCACTTAACTTTTTCGAGCCGCGCTTGTGGCAATTGACAATGGCTCGTCGCGAAAAAGTACAAGACGTTCCACCCCTACCCGGATAGGCCTGATGATTCGGATCGCTACTCGTAACAGTGCACTCGCCAAAGCTCAAGCTGGGCAGGTCGCTGCGTTGTTGGGAGGAGCTGAGTTGCTCGAGGTTTCCTCGGATGGCGAGGTGGGCGACAAGGCGCGGTTCGTTCGTGGGGTCGAGCGGGCCTTGCTGGATGGCAAGGCGGAGATCGGGGTGCATTCGGCCAAGGATCTGCCTGCCGAGATGCCCGAGGGGCTGGTGATCGCGGCGGTGCCGGTGCGGGAGGATCCGGCCGACGCTTGGATCGGGGCTGGGGGCTCGCTCGAGGACGTTCCCGAGGGCACTCGGGTGGGGACGGCCAGCCTTCGCCGACGTGCACAGCTGTTGGCGGCGCGGCCCGACTTGGTGGTGAGCGAGCTGCATGGCAATGTCGACACCCGGCTGCGCAGGCTCGGGGAGGGGGAGCTGGGCGGCATCGTGCTTGCCGCCGCGGGCCTCAAGCGGCTGGGACGCGAGGGCGAGATTTCCTTCGCGATCCCGGCCGAGACGATGACGCCCGCGGCAGGCCAGGGCGCGCTCGTACTGGAGGCGCGCGGGGACGACGCCGACGCGGTCGAAGCTGCCGCGGCTATCGGCGACGAGACGGCCCTGCGCGAGCTGACCGCGGAGCGCGCCGTCGTCGCCCTGCTCGATGCGACCTGCGCCACGCCGATCGGGGTTCACGCCTGTGTCGAGGGCGCGCGGCTGACGATCGAGGCCTTCGTCGGCCTGCCCGACGGCAGCGAGTGGATCCGCGACCGGGTCGAGGCCACGGCCGACGAGCCGGCGGCGGCCGGAGCGCTCCTGGCCGAGCGCCTGCTCGGCACCGGCGCCCGCGACGTCCTCGACCGCGCCGAGGCAATGGCGTGAGCGCTTCCGACTTTTACCCCACCAGAGGGGGGTCAATGTCGGATGCGCGATCGGGCGTCGTGTACCTGGTCGGCGCCGGACCGGGCGACCCTGGACTGATGACCACGCGCTCGCTGGAGCTGATCGCCTCGGCCGACGCGATCTACCACGACCGGCTGATCCCGCCGGGCGCGCTCGCCGGCGCCCGCGAAGATGCCGAGCTGATCTACGTCGGTAAGGCGCCCGGCAAGTCGTCAGTGCCCCAGGAGGAGATCGGCGAGAAGCTGATCGAGGCGGCGCGAGCGGGCAAGAGCGTCGTGCGGCTGAAGGGCGGCGACCCGTTCGTCTTCGGCCGGGGCGGCGAGGAGGGGGAGGCGCTGCGCGAAGCCGGAGTCGGGTTCGAGGTCGTGCCCGGCGTGACCGCCGGGGTCGCGGCGAGCGCCTACGCCGGCATCCCCGTGACCCACCGCGACGACGCCTCGGCGGTCGCCTTCGTCACCGGCCACGAGGACCCGGAGAAGGCCGAGACCGCGCTCGACTGGGAGGCGCTGGCGCGCTTCCCCGGCACGCTTGTCTTCTACATGGGGGTCAAACGGCTCGGCGACAACGCCGCCGCCCTGATTGCCGCGGGTCGCGACGTCGACGAGCCCGCTGCCGCGGTCGAGCGCGGGACCATGGAGGGCCAGCGCACTGTCGTCGCGACGCTGGGGACCTTGGCTGCCACGGTCGAGCGTGAGGGAATCGGCGCGCCGGCGTTGATCGTCGTCGGCACGGTGGTCGAGCGGCGCAAAACGCTCGCTTGGCTCGAGCGCCGGCCGCTGCACGGCAGACGCATCGTCGTCACCCGGGCACGTGCCCAAGCAAGCGGCCTCGCCGCGACCCTGCGCAACCTAGGTGCCGAGGTGGTCGAGCTGCCGGCGATCCGGATCGAGCCGACGATCGATAGCGACGAGGTGCGCAATGCCGTCGAGCGGATCGGTGAGTACTCGCTGGTCTGCCTGACCAGCCCCAACGGCGTGCGTCTGCTCTTCAAGGCGCTGGACAAGGCGGGCCTCGATACGCGCTCGCTCGCCGGCGTGACCGTCGCCGCGATCGGTCCGGGAACCGCCCGCGCCCTGGCCAAACGGGGAGTGACTGCAGACATCGTTCCCGAGCGCTTCGTCGCCGAGTCGCTGGTCGAGTCGCTGGAGACGGTGGCCGTCGAGGGCAAGCGAGCGCTCGTCGCCCGCGCAGCAGACGCGCGCGACGTGATCCCGGAATGGCTTGGCAACCGCGGCGCGCAGGTCGATGTCGTCGCCCTCTACGAGACGGTGCGCGAGTCGCCCGACCCGCCCGCGGTCGAGGCCGCGCAGGCCGCCGACTACGTCACTTTCACCTCATCCTCGACGGTGCGCAACCTGACCGAGGCGCTCGGCGACCGCTTTCCCTCCAGTGCCCGCATCGTCTCGATCGGCCCGATCACCAGCGAGGCCGCGCGCGACGCAGGCCTCGAGGTCCAAGTCGAAGCCGAGCGCCACGACGTCGACGGCCTAATCGCCGCCCTACTCGCCGACGCCGCCCGATAATGGAACTTTGTGTCCCCTATAGGGGCTGCAAGAGTCCATGATGCGGGAGGGACCGAGCGTCGGCGCCCCGCACCGCCACTACCGCCTCACCGATTCGACCAACGCACGCGCCCGCGAGCTGGTCGAGGCCGGCGCCCCGCACGGCACCGTCGTCACCGCCGCCGAGCAGACCGCCGGGCGCGGGCGCCAGGGCCGAACCTGGACCGCGCCCCCCGGCAAAGCCCTGCTCTACTCGGCAATCCTGCGCCCCCTCGACGAGCGCCACCTGCTCCTACCGCTAGCCGTCCCGCTCGCCGTCTGCGAGGCGGCAGAAGAGCTCGAACCCGGCATCGAGTGCCAGGTCAAGTGGCCCAACGACATCTGGGTAAAAGGCCGCAAGCTCGCGGGCATACTCATCGAGGCCAAGCCCCAAGACGGCTGGGCAGTGATCGGGGTCGGCCTCAACCTCTCCATAGCTCCCGACGAGTTCCCGCCAGAGCTCCAAGACACGGCGATCTCCCTCTTCGACCTCGGATCCGGGGGTCGGGAGTCGCCTCGCCTGACTGCGGCCGCAGTTCTAAACCGTCACCTAGCAACCTGGGTCACGGCGGATCGGGCGGACACGCTCGCCGAGTGGCGCGCCCGCGACGCACTGCGCGGCCGCGACGTCTCCTGGAACGGCGGCTCCGGAGTTGCCGACGGGATCGAGGACTCGGGCGACCTAGTCGTCGTCGCTGCCAGCGGCGACCGCGTCGTCCTTGGCGCCGGCGAGGTCCACCTGCGGCTCTGAGCCGGGCGCCGCGCCGTTGCCGCCGCTGCGTTTTCTCGCCCGCCTAGCGCGCTGCTTGGCTGGTTTCGCGCCGTTCTCGCCCGCAACCGCACCCTCTTTGCCCTTTTTGCGTTTGCGGCGCCGTTTGCCGCCTTTCGGGAAGTTGCGCAGCAGTTCGCGTGCGGTCGCCGAGGGTTTGCGAGCCATGCGCATCCGCGCGCCGCGCAACACCTCCTCCCCTTCCGGGGTGTGTGAGACCGCACCGGCAAGCAAGGACACCGAGAGGCGGCGGTCCTGTTTGCGTGCCGCGTGGACAAGGCGGCGGGCATTGCGTCCGTGCGCACGGCCTGACGAGTTGACCAGCAGGCCGAGCAACCGCTTCGTCTCCGGCCAGCGCTGCACGGCGTACTCTTCGTGCAGCTCGGGGGTGTAGGAGCCGAGCCGCCAGACCCATGCCTGGGCCTGGTCGCGGCGGCCGATCCGTTTGTCGACCAGCGCCTGCAGCAGGGTTTTCGTCCCCGCCCGCTTGTCGTCGCGGCTCCAGGTGCCGACGATGTCGATCGCGTCGTCGAAGGCGTCCGGGTCGCGCAGGTCGGCGATCTCGGCCAACGCTTTCAGCCGCAGCTGCGAGTTGCGGTTGCGCTGCACGCAGGTCAGCAGGAAGCGGCGGCGCAGCTCTTTGGTCTTGTCGTTTTGCAGCATCGAGCGGGCCCGGCGCCAGTTCTGCGGGTTGACCCGCGCCCCGGCCAATGCCGCCCAGGCGTGCTGCTCGGGGTAGTCGAGGTTCTCGACCGCGATCCGCCAGAGCTCGCGTTCGAGCACCTGGGTGCGCTTTTCGGAGTCGTCGGAGACGGGGACGATGCGCCGCTCGACGCGCACCCGACGACCACGACCGCGGCGCACCGGGCCGACGACGATCGCGCCGCCGCGGTAGACGTCGCGGTCGAGCAGGCTGTGCAGGGTGACGATCGTCTCGTCGTGGGTCGTCGCCGGGTGGACGAAGTCGATGACCAGGCCGGCCTCCTTGCCGGGCGCGCGCCGGGTCACGCGACCGACCCGCTGCTGGTAGATCCGCCGCGAGGCGGTCGGCGCCAGGTGCATGCAGATCGTCGCCCGCGGTGAGTTCCAGCCCTCGGCGAGCAGCATCGCATTGCAGAGCACGTCGACCTCGCCGCGCTCGAAGCCGGCGAGGATCTCGGCCAGTTCGCGCTTCGGCGTCTCGCCGGAGACCGCGCGGGCGACGATGCCTGCTTTCTGCAGCGCCTTGGCGACGTTCTTGGCGTGCTGGACGCCGGCCGTGTAGAGCACGCCGGGCGTCTTCGAAAAGCGCGTCTTGTAGAGGTCGGCGATCGCCACGTTGAAGGGCTCCTGGTCGAGCAACGCGGCCAG
The DNA here is from genome assembly GCA_036802505.1 of Solirubrobacterales bacterium. Classification (GTDB taxonomy): domain Bacteria; phylum Actinomycetota; class Thermoleophilia; order Solirubrobacterales; family 70-9; genus VRUE01. The sequence continues at coordinate 277 of DAIRWC010000014.1, read as the reverse complement.
CTCCTCCTGGTCGAAGTCCTGGTCGACCTCGCCTTTGCGCAGCGGCACCTTGGCGATCGTCCGCACCCCCGGTCCGGGCGGGATGCGCATGCAGCGCAGCGGCGAGATCACGCCGCGGCGCGCCGCCTGGGCGAGGTCGAAGCGCGAGGTCTGGGTCGGGAAGAGGTCGGTGACGTGACGCGCGATGAGCGCGCCGGTCGCCGTCATGCCGATGAAGATCGGGCCCGTCCACTCGCGGATCGCGGCGCTCGTCTTCTCGCCGAGCGCGGTGTGGGCC
>DAIRWC010000013.1:9188-15941 GCA_036802505.1 Solirubrobacterales bacterium | reverse complement strand
CCCGAGGAGTACGCGGCGGAGGCGCGGCGCGCAGTCGACGAGGGCGCCTCGCAGATCCACATCCACGCCCGCAAGCCCGACGGCACGCCCTCCTACGAGGTCGAGGACTTCAGGGCGATCACCGAGGCGATCCTGGCCGAGGTCGGCGACGTGATCGTCAACTACTCGACCGGAGCGATCGGCATCCCGATCGAGAAGCGGATCGAGTACCTGCGCGAGTGCAAGCCCGACGTGGCGGCGCTGAACATGTCCTCGATGAACTACGCCAAGTACAGCTCGCGGCGCAAGGACTTCGTCTTCAAGGCGGTCTTCGAGAACAGCTTCGACACGATCATCGAGTTCCTCACGGCGATGCGCGACCTCGGGATCAAGCCCGAGCACGAGTGCTTCGACGCCGGCCACGTCGCCAACCTCGACCCGCTGATCGACATGGGTCTGCTCGAGCGCACGCCGTTGCAGATCTCACTCGTAATGGGGGTCAACGGCGGCATCCGCCCGACGCCACGCAACGTCGGCTTCATGGCCGACCAGGTCCCCGGCGGCGCCGGCGGCGAGAACCAGTGGCAGGTGATCGGCATCTCCCGCGACCAGTGGAAGCTGCTCGGCGCCTCGCTGGTCCTGGGTGGCAACGTCCGCGCCGGGGTCGAGGACAATCTCTACCTGCCCAACGGCGAGATGGCGAAGTCGAACGGCGAGCTGATCGCCAAGGCGCGCCAGATGGCCGAGGACGTCGGCCGCCGCGCCGCCACGGTCGCCGAGGCTCGCGAGCTGTTGGGAGTCCCCAAGCGTGAGCGATCTGCCGCTTAGCGACGTCAAGGTCCTCGACCTGACCCGGCTTCTCCCCGGCGGCTTCTGCTCGCTACTGCTGGCCGACCTCGGCGCCGAGGTGCTGAAGGTCGAGGACACCGGCATGGGCGACTACATCCGCTGGGCGCCTCCCTATTACGGAGACGAGACCAGGCAGGAGCTGGGCACGCGCTCGGCGCTCTACCTCTCGCTCAACCGCGGCAAGCGCTCGATCCGCCTCGACCTCAAGAGCGAGGCAGGGCGCGAGGCGCTGCTGCGCCTGGTCGAGCAATACGACGTCGTCCTCGACGGCTTCCGGCCCGGCGTCCTCGACCGGCTCGGCGTCGGTTACGAGCGCATGCGCGAGGCCAACCCGGCGATCGTCTTCTGTGCGATCACCGGCTACGGCCAGGACGGCCCCTACGCGCAGCGCGCCGGCCACGACATGAATTACCTCGGCCTGGTCGGGCTGCTCGGCCTGACCGGCGCCAAGGACGGTCCGCCGGTGCAGTCAGGCGGACAGATCGCCGACCTCGGCGGCGGCGCCCTGATGGCCGCCTTCGGCGTGATGGCGGCGCTGCACGAGCGGCGACGCTCGGGCGAGGGCCAGATGGTCGATGTCTCGATGGCCGACGGAGCGCTCTCCTGGCTGGCGATGGTCGCCGGCCGTTACTTCTGCGACGGCGAGGCGCCCAAGCGCGGCGAGCAGCAGCTCGCCGGCGGCCTGCTCTGTTACCTGCCCTACGAGGCGGCCGACGGCTGGGTCAGCTGCGGCGCGCTGGAGCCGAAGTTCTGGGCCGCCTTCTGCAACGGGGTCGAGCGTCCCGACCTGATCGAGGTGCAGTTCGAGGCGCCCGGCTCCGACGCCTGGCGCGAGGTGGCCGAGGTCTTCCGCTCGCGCAGTCGCGACGAGTGGCTTGCCTTCAACGACGAGCATGACTGCTGCATCGAGCCGGTCCTCGACGTCGGCGAGGCGTTCGACTCCGAGTTGGTCCGGGCGCGCGGGATGGTGACCGCGATCGAGCAGCCTGGGCTGGGGACGGTGCGCCAGCTCGGCGTGCCGGTGAAGATGAGTCGCACCCCCGGCGACCCGACCCGGCCGGCACCCGCCTTCGGCGAGCACACCGACGAAGTTCTGCGTGAGGCCGGCTACGGCGACGAGGAGATCGCCGCGATGCTGGAATCCGGCGCCGCCGCCGGGCCGAGCGCCAACGCCGCGACGACCTTCCGGGCCTGAGCGATGGCCGCGAGCACGGAGAAGACCTTGCTCAAGATCGGCGAGCTGGCCGAGGCCTCCGGCGTGCCCGTGCCGACGATCAAGCACTACCTGCGCGAGGGCCTGCTTCCCGAGCCGGTCAAGACGAGTCGCAACATGGCCTACTACTCGCCCGAGTTTGTCGACCGGATCAAGCTGATCAAGCAGCTGCAGGAGGAGCGCTTCATGCCGCTGAAGGCGATCAAGGCGGTGCTCGACGAGGACCCCGAGCGTGCCCGCGCGATGGTCGAGCTGGAGGACCGGATCCTCGAGCGGGCGCTCGGCGGCGAGCGCACCCGCACCAGCGCCGCCGAGGTGCGCGAGCGCTACGGCGTCCCCAAGGACGTCCTCGACCGGCTCGAGCAGATCGAGGTGCTCAGCCCCAACAGCCGCGGCTACTCGCCCTCGGACATCAAGATCATCGAGGCGATCGGCCGCTTCCGCGCCGGTGGCTACGACGAGCAGATTGGCTTCACCGTCTACGACACCCTGCGCTACAAGAAGGCGCTCGAAGAGCTGGTCAGCCAGGAGGTCGAGATGGTGATGGACCGCCTCGCCGGCGAGGTTCCGCCAGAACGCGTCGTCGAGATGCTCGAATCCGGCTCCCAGCCCCTCCAGGACTTGATCGCCGCCCTCCACACCAAGTTGCTGGTAGCGGAGCTGGAGCGCCACCGCGCCAGCCGTCCGTCGAGTTAGCTTCCGGTCAGTTCAGCCAGGCCCTGCTCGTGGGTGACGATCGGGGTGTAGCCGAGCTCGGCACGTGCCTTGGAGATGTCGATCGTGCACTCCTGGGTCAGCAGCCAGGAGCGGAAGGCGGTCATCGGCGGGTCGCCTCTTAGCGGCAGCAGCTTCCAGGCCGCCTCGCAGACACGAGCCATCGGCGCGGCGGCCCAGGCGGGGAGGTTGCGGTCGGGCGGTTCGACTCCTTGGGTCTCCAGCATCGCGGCGACGAACTTGCGGAAGGTGACCCGCTCGCCGTCGGTGACGAAGTAGGCCTCGCCCGGCCGGCCTTTCTCGCCCGCCAGGATCAGGCCCTCGACGACGTTGTCGACGTGAGCCGTGTCGGTGAGGTTGGTGCCGCCGCCGACCCAGGCCCATTTGCCCGCCTCCACCGTCGCGACCAGGCCCGGCAAGAGCGTCGTATCGCCCTTGCCCCAGACGAAGCGGGGTCGCACGACGACCGTCTCGAAGCCCTCTCGGTTCGCGTCGCGCACCGCCAGCTCGGCCCGCGCCTTGGTCGCCGGGTAGGGCGCCCGCGAGTCGGGCCGCAGCGGCGCCGTCTCGTCGACCTCGACCAGCGGCTCGCCGGCCATCAGCGCCGCCTCCGTCCCGCAGTGAACGAAGCGCCGCACACCCGCCTCGGCGCAGGCGGCGAGCACGTTGCGGGTCCCCTCGACGTTGCCGCGTTCGAAGTCCGCCCAAGGCCCCCACTCGCCAAGGTGGGCGGCGAGGTGAAAAGCGGTGTCGGCGGCGGCAGCGGCAGCGGCGAGCGACGCGCGGTCGACGATGTCGCCACGCACAGGCTCGGCGCCGAGCTCGGCGACCCGGCTCGCCGAGGCGTCGGAGCGCGCCAATGCCCTGACCCGGCGCCCTTCGCCGACAAGCCGCGCGACGAGCCGCCCCCCGATAAATCCCGATCCGCCAGTGACGAAGACCATCCTCCGCCGCATGATGGACCTTTGTAGCCCCTATGGGGGATACAAAGGTCCACAATCGATCCGATGGGTAGCCTCCGTGCGGTGAAATCGGTGCTGGTCACGGGAGCTTCCACGGGGATCGGCCGCGCGACCGCCCTGCACCTCGACGCGCTCGGTTGGCGTGTGTTCGCCGGGGTGCGCAGGGAGGACGACGCGGCTTCGCTGTGCGAGGCCGGCTCGGAGCGATTGGTGCCGCTGATGCTCGACGTGACCGACGCCGCTCAGATCGCGGCGGCGGCCGAGCGAATCGGCGCCGAGGTCGGCGCGGCCGGTGTCGACGGTCTCGTCAACAACGCGGGCATCGGCATCATGGGCCCGCTCGAGACCATCCCCCTCGACGACTTCCGACGGCAGATCGATGTCAACCTGACCGGTCAGGTCGCGGTGACCCAGGCGATGCTGCCGCTCGTCCGCCGCGCCACCGGCCGGGTTGTCTTCGTCAGCTCCGCCGGCGGGCGGATGGCGCTTCCCTTTGGCGGTCCGTATCACGCCGCGAAGTTTGGCCTCGAGGCGGTCGCCGACTCGCTACGCCAGGAGCTGCGGCCGTGGGGGATCGAGGTCGCGGTGATCGAGCCGGGCTCGATCGACACGCCGATCTGGGAGCGCGCGGTGCAGTCCTACGAGGAGATGGCGGCGCGCGCGCCCGCCGTGCAGGAGGAGCTGTACGGCAAGCGATTGGCCAACCTGCAGAAGGGCGCAATGAAAACGGCGGCGCGTGGAATCCCGCCGGAAAAGGCCGCCGAGGCGATCGCCGACGCGCTCACTACGCGGCGCCCGCGCACGCGGCGCCGGGTCGGTCTCGACGCCCAGGGCCAGGTCCTCCTCCGCCGCCTGCTCCCCGACCGCGCCCTCGACCGCCTCCTCGCCGCCTTTCTCCGCATCTGAGCTGCCGACGGGCCTAAAACACGCCTATATGACCGGAAATAGGCCCGTCGGCAGTCAGCGGGCGCCGGCTGCCAGTTCGTCGCGTGCTTCTTCGATCCCCTCCAGCGTTTTCAGCGCCCCGATGCTCGTCGCGACCTCCGCGGCCTCGTCGAGCGGCTCGCGCGCTCCCTCCAGGCCGGCCGCCAATCGCGCCATCGCGAGCGCCTTGAGCGTCAGGGGAAGCGGCCAGAGCATGCCGTGCTCGCGGGCGTTCTCGCTTGCCCACCGCGCCAGCTCGGCGCCCTCCTCGGCGCGGCCGGCGCCGGTCAGAGCTTCGGCTCGCACGGCCGCCCGCCATGCGCCCTGCTCGCCGCCGACGTCCATCGCCCCGCGATAGATCCGCTCCGCCTCCTCGATCGAGTGCAACGCCTCGACGTATTCCTCAGCCATCAGCTGGGTACTGGCGAGGTTGGAGAGGGCGACGCTGCGTGAGAAGACGTCGCCGAGCCGCTCGGTCAACTCGCAGTTGCGTCGTGCCAGCGCGACGCCCGCCGCCGTATCGCCACGCATCGCCACCAGCAGCGCGAGATTGGCCCGGGCCCAGCTTGCGGTCTCCGGGTCGCCGTCCTCGGTCGCCATCGTCAGCCCCGCGTTGAACAGCTCCTCCGCCTCGTTCATGCGCCCACGTTCGCGCAGCGTCAAGCCTTTCATCATCGTCGCCCAGGCGATCGGGCTGCCGATCACGATGCCGGCACCGACGGCGTGGTCGCCGCCGGTGAGCTCAAGTACGTGCTCCAGCTCGCGCTCGAAGCCGTCGAAATCGCCGGCGCAGAGGAAGGCGTAGGAGCCCGCCTCGCGCAGGGCGACGCGCAGCGGCAGGTCGCCGGATTCGTCGGCCAGGCGGTTGACCTCCGCGACCGCGTCAAGCCACGCATCGGCCCGGTGTTCCATCCCCGGTCGCGCCGAGGTCGCCATCTTCAGCATCGCCAGCGAGTGCAGGTCGCCGGTCCGCGCCGCGATCTCCTCAGCCTCAGCGGCCAGCCGTGCTTCCTCTCCCGGGTCCATTCCCAGTCGCCAGGCGAACTGGAGCTGTAGCAGTCGGGAGGCGACCGCCAGCGCGGCGCTCTCCTCGCTCTCGGGCAGTTCCGTGGCCAGCTCCATCGTCCGCCGCCAGAGGCGCAGCGCGTCGCCGGGGTGGCTGCTGCCGGCCCAGTAGGCGGCCCGCGCCGACCAGCGCGCCGCTTCCAGCGTCTCGCCGCCGGAATCCATGTGGCTGGCGATCAGCGCCGCGAGCTCGTCGGCGCGCTCGGGGTTGAGCTCGATCGTCGCCCGGGCGACCGCCGCATGGGTCGCCGCCCGCTGCTCGCCGAGCTGGGTGCCGTAGGCGACCTCGCGGGTCAGCGGATGCCGGAAGGCAACCACCCGCTCGGGGTAGACCTCGGCCTCGTAGAGGAAGCCGGCCTCGATCAGTTCGCGCAGCGGCCCCTCGCACTCCTCGCGCTCGCGCCCGGAGACGAGCACAAGCGCCTGCTCGGGCACCTCCTTGCCGGCGACCGAGGCCGCCTGCAGCAGCAACTTCGCCTGCGGGCCGAGCCGGTCGATGCGCGCGGCGAGCACCGTCTGCACGCTGGCCGGCACGCCGCTGTCCTCGACCGCGCGGACCAGGCGGTAGGCGCCGCGCTCGCCCTCCAGCCCGCCGGACTCGGCGAGCTCGCGGACGATCTCCTCGATGAAGAACGGATTGCCGGCGGTGCGCTCGTGGATCAGCTCGGCGAGGCCGTCCAGCGAGGGATCCTCCCCGGCGAGGTCGCGCAGCAACTCCGCCGTGTCGGCCGGGCCGAGCGGTTGCAGGGCGATCTCGCGGTAATCCGGCGGGCCGGTCCACGGTCGCTCGTACTCGGGTCGGAAGTTGACGACGACCAGCGTCGGCGTGTTCTCGACCGCGGCGAAGAGCTCGCCGAGCATGCCGGCGCTGCCCTCGTCGAGCCAGTGCAGATCCTCGATCAGGCAGATGATCGGCTCGGCACGGTTGGGAGCGCGGACGAGGTGGCAGACGACGCCACGCAGCGCCCGCTCGCGCGCCTCGGCACTCAGCTGGGGGCCGGGTCGGGCCGGGTCGAGGACGCCGAGGAAGTCGAAGAGGATCGCCAG
>DAIRWC010000013.1:3777-9178 GCA_036802505.1 Solirubrobacterales bacterium | reverse complement strand
AGCCGCTCCGGGTCGTTGTCGGCGATGCCGAAGTAGGCGCGCAGCATCTGCAGCACCGGCATGAAGGGGATCTCGCGCCCGTGCGCCTGTGCCTGCGCCTCGAAGACCTCGACCCCAGCGCCGCGCGCCCGGCTGACGAACTCGTTGCAGAGGCGGCTCTTGCCGATGCCCGGCTCGGCGACGATCCCGACCACGGCACCGGCGCCTTCGCGGGCGCGCTCCAGACCCGCGTCCAGCAGGGCGGTCTCCTCGTCGCGCCCGACGAAGCGGGAGAAGCCGCGCTCGCGTGAGAGGTCGAGCCGCGAGCGCGCCGCCCCGACCCCGGCCAGCTCGAAGACCCGCACCGGCCTGCTCGCGCCCTTGATCTCGAACTCGCCGAGATCCTCCAGCTCGAAGTAGCCGTGGGCGAGCTCCGCGGCGGCCTCGGTCAGGTAGGCCCTGCCGGGCTCCGCCAGTGCCTCCATCCGCTGCGCGAGGCCGACGGTGTGGCCGACGGCGGTGTAGCCACCGTCGGTGCCGAGTCCGATCTCGCCGGCGATCACCTCGCCCGAGTTGATCCCGATCCGGGCCGAGAAGTTGAGCCCGTGCTTGCGGCGCAGCTCGGCGGCGTACCCGGCGATGTCGTCGAGCATCCGCAGCGCCGCGAAGCAGGCGCGTCGGGCGTGGTCCTCGTGTGCGACCGGGGCGCCGAAGATGGCCATGATCCCGTCGCCGGTGAATTTGTCGACGGTGCCCTCGAAGCGGTGCACCTCGTCGGCGAGGATCGAGAAGAAGCCCTGCATGATCTTGCGCCACTGCTCGGGGTCGTGCTGCTCGGCCAGGTCCATCGACCCCTTGACGTCGGCAAAGAGCACGGTGACCTGCTTGCGCTCGCCGTCGGCCCCGATGCGATCAGAACTGCTCACAGAACCCCAATCGTACGCCCCAAAGACACCTATACTGGCCGCACGCAAACCGATTGACTGGTCAGTCAGCCCACTGGAGAGGACTCGAAGTGCACGTAGCGGCGGTGCAGCTCAACTCGAACGGTGACAGGGCGCGAAACCTCTCCACCGCCGAGCGCCTGGTGCGCGCGGCCGCCGCCGACGGCGCCGAACTGGTCGCGCTGCCGGAGAAGTGGAACCTGCTCGCGTCGGGCGAGGAGATGGCGGCGGGCGCCGAGGCGCTCGACGGGCCCAGCCTTGCCGCCGCGCGCTCCTGGGCCCGCGAGCTGGGGATCCACCTGCTCGCCGGCAGCATCGCCGAGCGCGGCCTCGACCCGGGCGAGAAGGCGTTCAACACCTCGGTGCTGATCGGGCCCGGCGGCGAAGACCTCGCCGTCTACCGCAAGATCCACATGTTCGACGTCGAGGCCGGCGGTGTCGCCTACCGTGAGTCCGAGCACGAGCAGGCCGGCGAGGAGATCGTCTCGGCGACGGTCGGGGGCCTCGAGCTCGGCCTCAGCATCTGTTACGACCTGCGCTTTCCCGAGCTGTACCGGATCCTCGCTGTGCGCGGTGCACGGCTGATCGCGGTCCCCTCGGCCTTCACCGCCGCCACCGGCCGCGATCACTGGGAGGTGCTGCTGCGCGCCCGTGCGATCGAGAACCAGGTCTTCGTCATCGCCCCCAACCAGATCGGCGAGGCGGCGCCCCACTACAGCTCCTACGGGCACTCGGCGATCGTCGACCCCTGGGGCACGGTGCTCGCCGCCGCACCCGACGAAGAGTGCTTCGTGGCCGCCGAGCTCGACCTCGCCGCCCAGGAGCGGACCAGGGAGCAGCTGCACTCGTTGGCCAACCGCCGCCCCGAGTCCTACCGGTGGCCGCAGCTGCTGGAGGCGCACGCCTGATGGCTTCCTCGAAAGCAGCCCCGGCGGTCGACAAGCGCCGCCAGATCCTCGACGCGGCGGTCCGCGTCTTCGCCCGCCCGGGCTTCCACTCGACCCGCGTCGCCGACATCGCCGACGAGGCGGGCGTCGCCTACGGCCTCGTCTACCACTACTTCAAGTCGAAGGACGAGGTCCTCAACGAGCTCTTCAGCGAGCGCTGGTCGCTGCTCCTCACCGCGATCGAGGAGGCCGACGGCAGCGAAGCGACCCCGCGGGCCAAGCTCGAGGCCGTCGCCGGCTTCATCGTCGACTCCTACCGCCACGATCCCGAGCTGATGAAGGTGATCATCGTCGAGGTCACCCGCGCCGCCAACTCCTTCGGCCGCACCCACCTGCCGGAGATCCGCCGCGCCTATGACTCGATCGCCAAGATCGTCGCCGACGGCCAGCAGGCGGGCGCCTTCCGCCGCGACATCGACCCGACCTTCGCCTCGATGTCCTTCTACGGCGCGATCGAGCAGCAGCTCTCGGGCTGGATCTTCGAGCTGATCCCCGCCGGCGACAACGACTTCGCGCAGGCAAAGTCCCTTGTCACCGCGACGATCTGCGACGGGCTCGAGCCTCGATAGGTAAGGTCGGGCGCGATGGACAACGAGATCGTCAAACGCCTCGCCTGGAGCGGCCTGCTCGCTGCAAGCAGCGCGCTTGCCAGCATCGCCGCCGCCCGGCTCGCCGCGATCGTCTGGAAGCGCGTCTTCGAAGAGGATCCGCCGGAGTAGCCGGTCACAGTGCCCGACCCGACCGCGACCCCGCCGCAGGATCCCGAGGACCGCTCGGTAGCCGAGCTCGTCTTCGACGTCTCCGAACGAGCCTCCTCGCTGGTCCGCGAGGAGATCGAGCTCGCCAAGACCGAGGTCGGCGAGAAAGTCGGCAAGATCCTGCGCGGCTCGGTCGTCGGCATCGCCGCCGGCACTTTCGCCTTCCTCGCCCTGATCCTGATCATGGAGGGGGTGGCCTGGCTGCTCAACGAAGAGCTCTTCGACGGCAAGACCTGGCCCGGCTTCTTCATCGAGGCGGCGATGTTCCTGTTGATCGCGGGCCTCGCCGGCCTCTTCGCCTACCGCTCGGTCCAGGCGGGCGCCCCGCCCCTGCCTGAGCAGGCGATCGAGGAGGCCAAGCAGATCAGGAGCACGCTGGAAGGCGAGGGGGCAGAGAAGAAATGAGCGAACGCACCGCGGCCGAGATCCGCCGCGACATCGACTCGCAGCGACAGGACCTGGGCCGTTCGGTCGAAGCGCTGCGCGGCCGCGTCACCGAGCTCACCGACTGGCGCCGCCAGGTCAAAGAGCACCGCAGCCAGCTGATCGTCGGCGCCGCGGTCGCGGGCTTCGCCGTTGGCCTGCTCGCGATGCGCCGCCGCCGCAGGTAGCGGCTAGCTCAGAGCCGACTTCGAGACCGAGCCGACGCCGAGCAGTCCCGGGCCAACGTGGGCGCCGAGGACGGCGCCGATCTCGGAGATGAAGGCCGGCTCGCAGCCGAAGATCTCGCGCGCGTCGTCGGCCAGGGCGGCGGCCGTCTCGTCGTCCTGGATGTGCTGGACGACCCAGGCATCGAGGCCAGACTCGTGGCGCTCGCGGGCGTAGTCGCGCAGGCGCTCGATCGAGCGGGCGCGGGTGCGAACCCGCTCCACGGGCGTGATCTCCTCCTCGAGCGTGAGGATCGGCTTGATCTTCAGCGCCGAGCCGATGAAGGCGCTGGCGCCGCCGATTCTCCCTCCCCGCCGCAGGTACTCGAGCGTGTCGATCGCGAACCACATCTTCAGCTCCTCGCGGGTCTGCTGGGCGCGGGCGAGCGCCGCGTCGGCATCGTCCCCGGACGCGGCGGCGGCAGCGGCGCCGAGCGCGCAGAGGCCCATTCCGCCGGCCGCCGAGCGCGAGTCGAAGACCTTGATCCGCTCGCCGTCTTTGCCTTCGTCGATGAGTTGCTGCCGGGCCTGGCCGGCGGCCTCGAAGGTGCCGGAGATCCCGGCCGAGATATGGACCGAGGCGATTTCACGGCCGGCGTCGAGCAGTGGTTCGTAGACGGCGAGGAAGTCGCCGATCGAAGGCTGAGAGGTCGTCGCGCCGCTCTCCGACGCGCGCAGACGCTCGAAGAAAGCGCCGTAGTCCTCGACCTCGGTCTCCTTCTGCTGCTCGCCTTCGATCGAGACGTAGAGGCTCACCACCTGGATGTCGCGCTCGGCGACGAGGTCGCAAGGAAGGTAGCCCGTGCTGTCGCAAACTACGGCGGTTGGCGCGGCAGCGGTCAAGGCGGCCGATTCTCGCAGACACTGCCGCTACACTTAATGAAGTGACTGAGACTCCACAAGAGGCGATCGTCCTCACCGACAAGGCCGCCGGGAAGATCGGCGAGCTGCTGGGCGGTCAGGATGACGCCGAGGGCCAGGCGCTGCGCGTCGCCGTTCGCGGCGGCGGTTGCTCCGGCTTCCAGTACGCGCTCGCCTTCGACCGTGCCAAGGACGACGACCACGTCTTCGAGGTCGACGGCGTCGCCGTCGTCGTCGACAAAGTCAGCATGCAGTTCGTCTTCGGCTCAGAGGTCGACTACGTCGAAGGCCTGCAGGGCGCCGGCTTCCAGGTCAACAACCCGAACGTGGTTGCGGCCTGCGGTTGCGGTTCCTCTTTCCAAGTGAAAGAGGACGCGGCTGAGACGGCCGCCGTCTAACGCCGTCCGGGCGAGTTATTCGATCTTCAGCGGCGGCGACTGCGCCGGTGGATCGGCGGGGGCGGGCGCGACCTCTGGCTGCTCAACGCCGAGTGCTTCGGCCAGCTCGCCGGAATCGAACATCTCCTCGACGAGATCGGCGCCGCCGACGAGCGCGCCGTTGACGTAGAGCTGCGGGAAGGTCTGCCAATCCGATATTTCCGCGGTCACCTCGCGCAGCGGCTGCAGCGCGGGGAGGACGTCGATCGCGCCGTACTCGACGTCCATCGTGTCGAGTACCTGCACGACCCGCATCGAGAAGCCGCAGCGCGGCATCTCCGGCGTTCCTTTCATGAAGAGCAGCACCGGGTTGGCGGCGATCAGCTCCTCGACCTTCTCTTTCAGCTGTGGGTCGGCCATGGTCACAGACTAGCTATCCCGCAACCTCGGTCTTGATCGAGAGCGCGTGTATCTGCCCGTCGTCGAAGCGCTCCTTGACGGCTGCCTTGACCAAGCGGTGCTGGTCGAGGCGCGATAGACCGGCGAACTGGGCTGCCTTCACGGTAGCCCGCAAGTGCTGGCCACCGCCGTCTTCGTCCTCGACCGTTACCTCAGCGCCTGGCAGCGCCGCCTCGATCATCGTTTTCAGCTCGCCGAAATCCACCATTGCCGCCGATTCTATGGGGTGCGTCGCCGCGGGCTAGGATCGGTTTTATGGGATCGGAGGAGGTTCGCTTCGCGTCGGGTGACGGCCGCTGTGTCGGTCGTCTTTTCCGTCCCGATACCGGCGGAGAGGCGCTGCCCTGCGTCGTCATGGCCAGCGGCTTCTCGTGCGTGCGCGACCAGGGGCTCGACGCTTTCGCCGAGCGGCTCGCCGAGCGCCTCGGC
>DAIRWC010000013.1:0-3767 GCA_036802505.1 Solirubrobacterales bacterium | reverse complement strand
GGCCGGGTTCGCGGCGCTCGCCTTCGACTACCGGCACTGGGGCGAGAGCCCCGGCGAGCCGCGCTGCCTGATGGACGCCGCTCGTCAGCGCGAGGACTGGCGGGCGGCAATCGCCTGTGCCAGCGCCCTCGACGAGGTCGACGAGAAGCGGATCGCGATGTGGAGCTACTCGATGGGGACTGGGCACACCCAGGCTCTGGCGGCCGAAGGCGTCGAGGTCGGAGCGCTGGTCTGCGTCGCGCCCCTGCTCAGCGGCAGGCGCAGCCTCCACCACATCGGCGGTATGCGGCACATCGCCAGGCTGACCGTGGCGGGCTGCCGTGACCTGGGTCGGAAGCTGCGCGGAGCCGCGCCATGCCGCATACCGGTGGCCGGGGAGCCAGGCTCCCTCGCGGTCATCAACAGTCCCGACGCCGTTCCCGGCTTTGCGGCGATCACCCCTCCGGACTCAACCTGGCGCGACGAGGTCTGCGCCCGGGTCGCCCTGGCGCCCCCATACAGCCTGACCAGAAAGGTCAGCAGGATCTCCTGCCCGGCCCTCTACCTCGTTTTCGCAGAGGACGACGTCAACCCGCCGGAGCTGGGCAGGCGAGCGGCGAAGCGCGCCCCACGTGGCGAGCTGCGCGAATACCCGGGCGGCCACTTCGCACCCTTCGACGACGCAATCTTCGACCAGGTCGCTGCCGACCAGGTCGACTTCCTCAACCGCGTCCTCAGCTAGAGACCTGCTCGCCCAGCGTTTCGAGCATCTCCTCGACGCGGACGAACTTGACCCGGGGGCGACCGTGGGGCTCGCCGCGGCCGACCTCGGCCTGGTCGATCGCCTGCCAGTCTTCGAAGCTGACGAAGCGGATGCCGCGCTCGGCGAGCAGGTCGTCGACCGCCGATGCCTCGGGGTTGGCGGGGCTGAGCAGGGTCTGGGAGCCGATGTCGGCGAGCAGGTGCTGGACCGTCTCCAGCGCGTCTTTCTTGTTGGTGCCGATCACGCCGGAGGGGCCGCGCTTGATCCAGCCCGCGGTGTAGTGGCCGACCTTGTGGCCGGCGTCGTGGGAGTCGAGCACGCGACCGCCCTCGTTGAGGATCAGGCCGCGCTGCTCGTCGAAGGGCACGCCCTCGATCGGGATCCCGGTGTAGCCGACCGAGCGCAGGACCAGGCCGCACTCGAGCTCTTCGCGCTCGCCCGTGTCCTTGGCGCGCAGCGCGCCGCCCTCCTCGACCAGCTCGTTGCGGCCGACGACGACCGACTCGACCTTGCCGTCGCCCTTGATCTCGACCGGCGAGGCGAGGAAGCGCAGCACGATCCGCTGCTTCTTGCCCTCGGGCCGGCGCTGGGAGAACTCGCGCAGCGTCTCGACGTTGACCCGGGTCGTCTTGTCGGCCTCGTCGGACTCGAGGAAGGCGGTGCTGGCCGGGTCGAGCTCGACCTCGGCCGGGTCGACGACGACGTCGGCGTCCTCCATCTCGCCCAGCTCCCTGATCTCGGGGTTGGTGAAGGCCGCCTGGACCGGTCCGCGGCGGCCGAGCACGACTATCTCGCGGATCTGCTTGCGGTCGAGCAGCCCGATCGCGTGGTCGGCGGTGTCGGTCTGGCGCAGCTCGTGGTCGGTCAGGGCGAGCATCCGGGCGACGTCCATCGCCACGTTGCCGTTGCCGATCACCACCGCGCGCTCGGAGGAGAGATCGAACTCCTCGTCGCAGTAGTCGGGGTGGGCGTTGTACCAGCCGACGAAGGAGGTGGCGGCGTGGCTGCCGGGCAGATCCTCGCCGGGAATCCCGAGCTGGCGGTCGGTCTCACAGCCGACCGTGAAGACGATCGCATGGTAGAGCCGCTCGAGGTCCTCGACCTCGATGTCGTGGCCGACCTTGACGTTGCCGAAGAAGCGAAAGCCGTCGCGCGCCGCGGTTTTTTCGTAGACCCGGGTCACCGACTTGATCTTCGGATGGTCGGGGGCGACGCCGCCGCGGACCAGGCCGAAGGGGGTCGGGAGGCGGTCGAAGAGGTCGACCTGGGCGTGCGTGTCGGCGTCCTTGAGGATGTGCTCGGCGGCGTAGAAGCCGGACGGCCCGGCGCCGACGATCGCGACGCGCACGGGGTTCTCTTCGGTTCCGATCTGGGTCATTGGAACGCGGAAGGATAGGGAAATGGGCTCGCCGCCTACGCGGCGAGCAATTGCCCGCTGCACTGCGGACAGATGCCGTGGTCCAGCGTCGGCAGCTCGCTGCGTCGGAAGAGCTCGAGTCGCTTCGCGGCCTCCTCGACCTCGACCCACTCGCCTTCGACCAGGAAGCGGTCGCACCAGGCGCACATCGGCAGGAAGTCGTCGTTGTCGCGCGCGGCGCCGGGATCGAAGAGGGGCTGCGGCTCCTCCCGCAACTCTTCGGAGCCCAGGCGGGCGGAGAAGAGCACCACCCGGCCGGTGCTGTCGGCGGCGATGCGGATGTCCATCTCGCGAGTCATGTCCGGGCCGTCGCAGCGGAAGGGGAGTTCGACGTCACGCACCCCTTCGCGCACACGTCGCAACAGCAGCCGCTGCAGCTTCTTCACTTCCTCGCCGCTGACGAAGTCCCAGAGCGAGCGCCCCAGGCTGGCCCCGGCTCCGTCCCAGCCATTCTCCTCGGCGAAGCGGTAGAAGCCGTCGTCGACTCTGATCAGGCGGTCTTCGTCGTCAATCGCGTAGCTGAGGGTCTCAACGGGCATTCAGACCGATTATCGGTCATATATCGGTACGGCTGAAGCTGCGCCGTCGAGCGCGTCGAGCGCCCTGCGAACCGACATCGCGACGCAGGTGAAGATCGGCGTCTCGCGCTCCGTGTACTCACTCGACTCGGTCGGGCGCAGCTCGTTGACCAGGTCGAGGAACATCCCCGGGTCGTCGCCCTCGAAGCAGACGACGAACTCCTGGTCGTCGAGCCCGAAGGAGTAGGTCGTGTTGATCGTGATCTCCGGGTAGCGGCGGCCGACCTCGATATGGCTTTTCATGATCCGCCCGCGCTCCTCCGCGGGCAGCCCGTACCAACGGCGCTGCTTGACCATCGGGTAGAGGAAGAGGTACTTGCGCTCGGAGACGCAGATCTCCGGCCGTGCCCCCTCCTCGCTGTAGGGCGAGCGTTTGGTCATCGAGAGGAAGGAGTGCGGCGTGTCCGCCCACTTCGCCAGCCCGCTCTGTCCCAGCACGACGTGGAAGGTGTGCAGGTCGTCCAGGTTGGCGCTCTGGGAGAGGACGACCAGGTCGACGTCGCCGCGCGTGCCTATGGTTGAGTAGGCGCGCAGAGAGCGGTCGAGGGCAAAGTCCTCACAAGCCGCAAGGAACTCCTGCTTGTCCGCCGCGCGCAGCTCGGCGTCGCGGCGGCGCCACTCGGGGTCGATCTTGAAGAAAGTGAACTTGGCGAACGTGCGGTCGGCCATTCGGGTCACGATAGCGCCGGCGGCGCTGGTGGTTGCCGCGATCGCATTGTTGCTCGGTCTGCACGCGGCGGGCGCGGGCTTCCAGGGCAACCCCCACGCCGTCGTGCGCGACGCCGCGCCCGGTGGGCGGCTCTGGGACGTGACGGGCCGTCGCGCCCCGGTGATCGGCGTGACGCTGCTCGTCTGGCTGGCGGCGTTCGGCCTGGCGATGGCTTTCGACCGCAAGCGCGCGGGTCGGGCGGGCGCGCGCCTGGTCGCGCTTTCGCTCGTCTACCTGCCCCTGCTCTGCCTGGCTGCGGCTGCGCTTGAACCGAGCGTCGGCGCCGAACGGTTGCTCGTGATGCTCGGCTCTCCGGCGCTG
>DAIRWC010000012.1:11123-16113 GCA_036802505.1 Solirubrobacterales bacterium | reverse complement strand
GGCCGGGTCCGATGCGGGCAACGTGCGCACGCAGGCGAAGCTTGTCGATGGCGAGTGGGTGGTCGACGGCGCCAAGCAGTTCATCACCAACTCCGGCACCGATATCTCCGGCTGTGTCTCGATCACCGCCGTCACCGGCGAGGCCGACGGGCGCAAGGAGATCTCCAACCTGATCGTCCCCACCGGGACGCCCGGCTACGAGGCCGGTGAGCCCTACCGCAAGATGGGCTGGAACGCATCCGATACCCGGCCGCTCACCTTCGAGGAATGCCGCGTCCCCGAGGCCAACCTGCTCGGCCGCCGCGGCGACGGCTTCAAGAACTTCCTCCACATTCTCGACGGCGGCCGCATCGGCGTCGCCGCGATGGGTGTCGGTCTCGCCCAGGGCGCCCTCGACGAGGCAATCTCCTACGCCAAAGAGCGCCGCGCCTTCGGCCAGCCGATCGCCAAATTCCAATCGATCCAGGCGAAGATCGCCGACCTCTCGGCCCAGATCGAGGCCGCCCGCCTGCTCACCTGGCGTGCCGCTCTGGAGAAGGACGCCGGCCAGTCGTTCACCCTCACCGCGGCGCAGGCGAAGCTGATCACCGGCCGCCTCGCAGTCCGCGCGACCGAGGAGGCGGTGCAGATCCATGGCGGCTACGGCTACATCGAGGAGTACCCGGTCTGCCGCTTCTACCGCGACGCCAAGATCCTCACCATCGGCGAGGGCACCGACGAGGTCCAGCAGATGGTCATCGCCCGCCAGCTCGGCTGCTAGATGAGTAGTTCCACGACTCAGGCCACGTAGTTGACCAGGGCGCGGCTCGGTCGCCCCAGTTCGTGGTTCAGGGAGACGGCCGCCGCCAGGGCGAGGAGCCGGGCGGCGATGCGGACCCGCAGGCCGCGCAGCGTCCGGGCGCCGTGGCGCTCGAGGGTGAGGACGTCCTTGGCGGTCCAGTAGATCGACTCGATCCGCTGGCGCAGCGGCGCCAGATGGGGCCCTTTGCCTGGCTCGTCCTTGCGACGGGGCCTGACCACCGTCACGCCCAGCCCGGCGGCATCGGCCTCGAAGTCGGCCCCGGCATAGCCCTTGTCGCCGAGGACGACGAGCGGCCCGGTGCGGTTGACCCGCGCCAGGAGTCGCAGGCAGACCTCTCGCTCTCCTTCCTTCGGCGAGGTCAGGGCCATCTGCCGCGGGGTCCCGTCGGGCGCCATCAGGGTGTGCAGCCGAAATCCCCAGAACCAGCGGCTGTGCGACGGGCAATATCCGTAGTCGGCGGCGTCGGCGATCGCCCCGGCGAGGCTGCTCGCCCCGGCCCGCTTCACCGTCTCGCGCGAGCGGGCGCACTCCACGGGGGTCGAGTCGGCCAGGAGGAGATTGTCGTGGTAGCCGGGGGAGCGGCTCGCGAAGGTGGCGATCAACGCCTCGATCACATCGGTCAGCCGATCGCGACGCTTGTGGAAGCCCGAGCGCCTCGTCAGACCTGGGAACAGGTGGCGAAGACGTCTTGCGGCGGTCCGGACGAAGCGCTCGTCGGAGGTCACACCCATGATCGACTGCGCGACGCAGAGGGTGACGACCTCCGCATCGGTCAACTTCCTACGGGCGTTCCCCTTGCCTTGGGGCAGGAGATCGTCGGCGGTGCAGAACACCGCAGTGAGCAACAGGTCGAGGTCGGCGAGCATCGTGGCCCCCTTCGGGTCGGCGGTGATTACTGAGCACCGCCGACTTCGACCGCGTTGCTCGCTACCCCTGCCGTCGCCTTCGCGCCGAAGGATTCGTGGAACTACTCATCTAGGCCGGCTGAGCGGTAACCGAGCCCTCGGCACGGCCGGCGACTTCGGCGTGGCGACCGAGCTGCTCGCCGACCCCGTAGTGAGTGCAGATCGCCACCTCGTGCTCGCGCAGCAGCGGTCGACTCGGGTCGACTGTGGGCGCCCCGAGCATCGCGTCGCGCCCCTGGGCGGTCCAGACACGGCCCGGCATCGCGGCGCACTCTCGCAGGGGGACTACAACCGTCCTGGCGCGACGCCGGCGACCGGTTGCGACCACCAGCCAGACCGGGTTGCCCGCCTCCGAGTCGGCATATGCCCCCTCGACCCGGCCGACTGCCTTGCCGCCGCTGTCGTCGAGCTTGAACCCGCGCCAGCCGAGCGCCTCGGTGAGGCTCGGCGGCGCCCCGGCCTCACTCACCGGACTGCCGCTCCATCAGCTCGCTCGCCGCGCTTGCCGGGTCGAGTTCGCGGCGCACGACCCGCTCCAGCAGCTCGGCCGTCTCGGGGTCGGCCGCGGCCGTCGCCTCCATGCGACGCCGCGTGCGCGAGGTCGCGATTCCCAGCACCTCGTTGCGCAGGTTGCGAGCGCGGCGCTGTTCGAGCGTGCCCTCCGCCTCGATGTGAGCGCGGTGCTCGTCGATCTTGGCGGCCAACTCCTCGACCCCCTCGCCACGCGCCGCCTCGGTGCGCAGAATCGGCACCTGCCAATCGCCGGGCTGGTGCGAGAGGGCGAGCACGCCGCGGACCTCGCGCACCATCGTGTCGGTCATCGGGTGGTCGGCCTTGTTGACGACGATCACGTCGGGAATCTCCATCACCCCCGCCTTCAGCGCCTGGATCGAGTCGCCGGAGCCCGGCATTAGGGCAAGCACGATCGTGTCGGCGTGGTCGACGATGTCGATCTCGGCCTGGCCGACGCCGACGGTCTCGATCAAGACGTCGTCCTTGCCGGCGGCGTCCATCGCCAGAGCGACCTGCAGCGCCGCCTCCGAGAGGCCGCCGAGCGCGCCGCGCGAGGCCATTGAGCGGATGAAGACACCCGCATCGAGGAAGTGATCGGAGAGGCGGATGCGGTCGCCGAGCAGGGCGCCGTGGGTGAAGGGGCTCGAGGGGTCGATCGAGAGCACCGCGACCTGGCGCTCGGCCTTGCGCAGCTCGGCGGTCAGCGCCCCGATCAGGGTGCTCTTGCCGACGCCGGGCGGCCCGGTGAAGCCGACGATCCGCGCCCTGCCGGTGCGCGGGTAGACCTCCCGCACCAGCTCCCAGCCGGCCGGGTCGTCGGACTCGATCAGCGTTATCGCCCGCGCCAGCGCCCGCTTGTCGCCGGCGACGAGGCGCTCGGCGAGCGACTTGGATTTCGAATGATCCTGGGCGGCGTCGGGCATGGCTGCGCCAGTCTAGAGTTCCCGCGGCCGTGATTCGACTGACCCGCTTCTGCGCCCGCAACGGCATGCTGAGGCCCGGCTACGTGCTGCTCGCGCTGCGCTACCTGTGGCGTCGCCTGCTCACCCGCGCCGGCTGGCGCTGGCGCACCGACGGGCCGCTATTCCTCGGCAGCGGCCTCGAACTGCAGGTCGGCCGTCGCGGGCGGGTCGAGTTCGGGCGCTTCGTCTGGATCGGCGAAGGGACCAAGATCCGCTGCCACGAGGGCGTGGTCGAGATCGGCGCCAAGACCGTGATGGGACAGGAGTGCACGATCTCCGCTTACAAGCGGGTGCGGATCGGCGAGCAGTGCGTGATCGCCGACCGGGCGATGTTCATCGACTTCGATCACGGCGTGGTCGAGGTCGAGCGACCGATCCGCCAGCAGGGCATCTACACCCGCGAGGTAGAGGTCGGCTCCAACGTCTGGATCGGTTACGGGGCCTGCATCCTGCGCGGTGTCAGCGTCGGCGACAACTCGATCGTCGGCACGAACTCGGTCGTCACCAAGGACGTCCCGGCCAACGCCGTAGTCGCCGGCGTCCCGGCGAAGATCGTGCGCATGCGCGACGCGCCGGAGCAACTGCGCTGGCCCGACCCGGTCGAGCCGGACCCGGAGGCCTGGACGACGCTCCCGCGGCCCGATTGACGTCAGTCGAGCGCCGAGACCAAGTCGGTCTTGGCGAAGTCCTTGCCGGTGAAGAGCAAAGGCTGATTGGCGACATAGGCGGTGGCGTAGGTCATGCAATCGCCGTAGTTGAGCCTGGCGGGATGACGACCCTTGCCGTAGCGGACGAAAGCTTCGGCTGCCAAATGTCGGTGCTCCAAATCGAAGGGGACAACGATCACGTGATTCTCTTCGAGAAACTGCGCCACCAGCCCGCCGCCGCGCAGGTCGAAGCGGCCCAGCATCACCATGTCGGTCTCCACCAGGGTGGGAGCTCCAATTCCAACCACCTCGGCGGCCTCCACCACCTCGCTGAGCTGGCGCCATCCCTCTTCCTCGGTGAGCATCGTCACCACTGCGGAGCTATCGAGAATCAATATCCCTCCGGTCCATAGCCGAGAATCTCTTCGCGTTCGGCCTTTGAAATGGACTTGCCACGAAGCTCCTCCGGAATCTGGGGCCAGATCTGGGTTTCCAGAAACCGCGCAAGATCACCGCGGCGCCGAGGCCTACCGCCCTTCCTCTCCAATGCCAACCGGTCGCGTTTCTCCCGCAGCGCCTCGCGCACGGCCCCGGTCTTGCTATCCCCCGTGAGCTCTGCCACCTCCGCCGCCAATTTCTCCGTCTCCTGGTCCTTGATGTTTAGCGCCATGGTGTAATCGTACGCCGATTACACCAGTGGCTTCTTGTCTGCAATCTTTATATCAGACCCGCGCGCTATTGTCTGTGACACAATGAACCTCCACCGCAGAGACTCGGCTTCTCCCGACTGGCGGCTGTAGATACTCGCGCTCGCAGACAAGAGAATCCCGGCGATGGACGTCGCCCGACGCTTCGGCGAGAACCTACGCCGATGCCGGCGGCGCGCCAACCTGTCCCAGGAAGAGCTCGGCCTGCGCTCGTCGCTGCACCGGACGGAGATCGGCCTGCTAGAGCGCGGCGCGCGCGTCCCCCGCATCGACACGCTGATCAAAATCTCCAGCGCCCTGAAGATACAGCCGGTCGAACTGATCGAAGGCATCGAGTGGACGCCGGGCAACACGACAAGCGGCAGCTTCTCGATCGCCCCCAAAGGCGACCCGCAGTCCAACTAGTGGCCAGCGCCCTGGGGCGCGCGTGACCAAGCAGATCAAGGACGCAGGG
>DAIRWC010000012.1:7884-11113 GCA_036802505.1 Solirubrobacterales bacterium | reverse complement strand
GTGTCACGTGCGTCCCAGGCTTGGGTCGCCGGCCAGTTCGGCGTAGACGGCGGCGGTGCGCTCGGCGACGTCGCCCCAGTCGAAGCGGCGCAGGTGCTCGTAGGCTTCGGCGACGAGGCTCTGGCCCAGTTCGTCGTCGCGCAGCACGCGGATCGCGACCTCGGCGAGGGCTTCGGGGTCGTCCGAGCGGAAGCGCAGGCCGACGTCCTCGTGCGGGACGACCTCGCGCAGGCCGCCGGTGTCGGCGACGATGCAGGGGCATTCCGAGGCCATCGCCTCGAGCGCGACCAGCCCGAACGGCTCGTAGATCGAGGGCACCACGGTCAGGTCGGCGATCCGGTAGAGCGAGTGGAGAACGTCGTCGCCGATCCAGCCGAGGAATGTGCCGTGCTCCATCAGGCCCAGCTCCTGCGCCTGGCGGTGCAGTTCCTCCTCGTGGGTGCCGGAGCCGGCGACCAGGAAGCGCGTCCCCGGCGCCTCCTCGATCACCCGCGGCATCGCCTCCAGGGCGAGCTGGAAGCCCTTCTCGTAGACCAGCCGCCCGATCAGCAGAACCAGCTTCTCCTCCGGCGCGGCGAACTCGGCCCTCATGCGCTTCAGCTCGGCCGGGTCCTGGACGGGGAGATCGCCGGGGTCGATCCCGTTGGGGATGACGCTGACCCGCTCCTCCTCGACCGCGAAGATGTCGACGATCTGCTCGCGCATGTAGTGCGAGCAGGCGATCGTGCGCTCCGAGCGGTTGGTGATCCAGCGCTCGACCCCGTGGATGTAGCTCTGCGGGTGCTTGTCGACCCAGCCCTGATGGCGGCCGTGCTCGGTGGCGTGGATCGTCGTCACCAGCGGCGCCTCGAAGCGCTTCGCCAGGTGGTCGCAGGCGTTGGCGACCAGCCAGTCATGGCCGTGCACGAGGTCGAAGCTGTAGCGGTCGCCGAGCTCGACTCCAGCGGCGAGCATGTCCGAGTTCATCCGCTCGACCCAGGCGACGAACTCGCCCAGCTCTGTGGGCCGCTGCGGCTCGCGGATGCGGTGGATGTGGACGCCGGCGCGACCCTCCTCGGCCGGCGACTCCTCACCGCCGCGGGTGAGCACGTGGACCTCGACGTCGCGCTCGACCAAGGCCTCGGAGAGCTTGCGCACGTGACGCGCCAGGCCGCCCTCGATCAGCGGCGGGTACTCCCAGGAGAGGATCAGCACGCGAGTCATCCAACGAGGGAGATCTAGGGCTCCAGCAGGGGAGCGAGGCTCAGGTCCGGGGCTAGTGCTCGCATACGCGGGTCGCTGCTGGCGGGGAAGTCTATGGCCTCCAGCAACGCCTCGGCGTGATCGGTCACCCGACGGAAGGGGTAGTCGCCCGCCTGGCCTCGCTTGTCGAGGAAGGCCCAGTCGCTTGCCTGGACGGCGAGCAACTCGCGTGCGGCTCGCAGTGCCGCGGGCCCGCGCAGGCCCTGGGCAAGCGCCCGCAGCACTCGGAGCTCGAGCCGTCGAGCGCCCCAGGCGAGGTCGGCGACCGGCGGCGAGTCCCACGTCCGCAGGTCCTTGTCCTCGCCCCAGGTCGAGGCGGCCAGCGGCCGCTCGACCGGCTCGTGCTCGGCAAGGGCCTGTGGCACGGTGAGCAGTCGGACACCGGCCGCGGCGGCGCCGGCGAGCACTTCGCGCAACCAGACCACGCCCTCCGACCACCAGTGCCCGAGCAGCTCGGTGTCGATCGCGAAGACGATCAAGCCGCGGCGCCCGCGCTGCGCGGCGAAGTCGCGCAGACGTGCCGCGACCGCAGCGAGGAACTCCCCCGCCTGACGGCGCGCCACCGCCTCGGCGACGGCCGGCTCGTAGGCCCCGCCGCCGACCTTCCAGATCCGCACCCCGCGCAGCGATTTGCCCGCGAACTGGGCGTGGGCGGGGTCGGAGGGATAGCCGTCCAGCGACCAGAGCCACTGGATCGCCTCCCAGTCGATCGGCAGCGCCACCGGGCCCGCGGCGGTGGCCGAGGGGGTCAGGGCGTCCAAGGGACTCTCCTCGTGTGCGCTCTGGTCGACGCAGAACCAGCCCACCCCCTGCTCGGCCAGGCGATGCTCGAGCCCGGGCGCGTAGGCGCACTCGGGCAGCCAGAAGCCGCCGTCCCAGTCGAAGCGGCGCCGGTGCGAGCGAATGCCGGCGTCGAGCTGCAGCCGCAGCCCCGCCCGAGTCGCCAGCAAGGGCAGCACCGCGTGCGTCGCGGCTGAGGCGGCCAGCGCGATCCGTCCGTCCGTGGCCGCGTCCTGGAACGGCCGCAGCGGATCGCCGCCGGCCGCGTCCAGCAGCTCCAGCGCATGCCGGTACTGCGCCGACTCCGCCTCGCAGGCGTCCCGGCACTCGGGCGCGACCTCGGGGGCGTCCGCTTCGGCGGCCCCCACCCGCCACTCGATCAGGAACCGCCGCAATCTCTCAGCCGCCCCGGCATCCTCCAGCTGATCGGCCAACACAGGCGTCACGGTCATCGTCAGCTGCTCAGCCACCTCCAGCACCGGCAGGTACGAACGAATCACGGCGTCGAACAGCCACTCCTCGCCGAACGGATAGGTCCCGAACCCCTCGACGTAGGGCATGTGCGAATGGAGGACGATCGCCAGGTCGCCGGCGCTCTTCTCAGCCATGGCAGACGGCCAGGAAGTCCAGCGCCCGATCCAGGTCGTCACCACGCAGAGCGAAGTCCGACGCGGCAATCGCCGGGGTGAAGCGATCGTAGAAGGGCTTGGTCAGCCGCAATGCCCTGTGGACGCGATCCCAGCCAAGCTTGATCGCGACCTCGTGGGCGCGCAGCTTGCGCGCGTGGAAGAGCCCGAGCATCTCGACCCGCGCGAAGTGGTCCTCGCAGAGCGCCCGGAACTCCCCCGCGCGGTACTCGCGCACGTGCCAGGGGTTGTCTGACTTCTCCGCACCGGGGGGCGCCAGCGTCAGCAGATTGGGGGTGGAGACGTAGACCGCACCGCCCGGCGCCAGCATCGACTTGAAGTGCTCGAGGATCGCACCGGCGTCCTGGACGTGCTCGATCGTCTGCAGGAAGACGACCTCGTCGCAGGGCTCGGCGAAGCTCTCGACCAGAGCCCGCTCGTAGCGCAGGTTGTCGCGCGGGTAGCGCAGCCGCGCGTGCTCGTGCGCCTCCGGGTTGGCGTCTACCCCGACCACGCTCGCCGCGCTCGCGGCCAACACGTCGGAGCCGTAGCCCTCGCCGCAGGCCATGTCGACGACCCGC
>DAIRWC010000012.1:0-7874 GCA_036802505.1 Solirubrobacterales bacterium | reverse complement strand
CCCGCCGGCCCGCGACCCGCGGCGCGATCCATTTGTAGACGGCGAGGTGGCGGCGGAACCAGTAGTTCTCCTCGGGCACGTCGGGCAGCGTCCGCTCGCCGGTCAGCGGCAGCGGCGGCACCCCGGGGGGCTGATTCTCTTGGAGGTATTCGCGCTCCATGCGGCAGAGACCGTATTGGAGCGACCGCGGTCGAGGTTTGAGTCGCATAGCGAACCAAACCTCCGCCGCGAACCTCCGGCTAGAGTTCCCGCCCCGATGCCAGCTTCTCCCACCGCCACGCCCGACCACATCAAGGACGTCAACACCCGCTACCACGACGCGGCGGCAGACGAATACGACGCCAAGTGGGGCATCGACTTCGGCGCCACCGGGCAGAAGCAGGTGCGCCAGAAGCTCGCCAAGGCGCTCGGCGGCTTGGACGGGCTCAGCTTCGCCGACGGGCTGGAGATCGGCTCCGGCACCGGCTACTTCTCGCTCAACCTGCTGCAGATGGGGACGATCGAACGGCTGACGGCAACCGACATCTCGCCGGGAATGCTGCGGCGGCTATCCGAAACGGCCCAAGGCCTGGGCCTGGAAGCCGAGACCGTGGCGACCGAGGCGGAGGAGCTGCCCTTCGAGGACGAGAGCTTCGACCTCGTCTTCGGCCATGCCGTCCTGCACCACATCCCCGACCTGGAGCGCGCCTTTGCGGAATTCCTCCGCGTGCTGCGCCCGGGCGGTGCGATCGCCTTCTGCGGCGAGCCCTCCCGTTACGGCGACCGCCTCGCGGCGGCGCCGAAGCGGGCGGGACTGATCGCCGCGCCCGCCTGGCGTCGCCTCGTCGGGGCGCACCCCCGCGCGGTGCCGGAGATGGAGCAGTCGAACGGCCACGCCCTCGAGGGCGAGGTCGACGTCCACGCCTTCGCCCCGGCCGACCTGCGACAGCTGCTGCGCGACAGCGGCTTCGCGCAACAGCGGGTCGGCGGCGAGGAGTTGCTCGCCAACGCCTGGGGCTGGGGACTGCGCACGGTCGAGGCAAGCGCCGAGCCGGACTCGGTTTCCTGGGGCTGGCGCCGCTTCGCCTTCAACAGCTACATAGCCCTGCAAAAGGTCGACACCCGCCTCCTCGAGCCCCACCTCCCAGCCGAGCTCTTCTACAACCTCCTGCTCTCCGGCCGCAAGCCCGCCTGACCAGGATGCCGTCAGCTTTCGATCAGCTGCATGGTGCGCCTGCGGCAAACATCGACGATCGCGTCAAGTACATCCCGATGGAGTGCAAGGCTTTTCTGAGCACCAACCCAGGGATCAGTTCGCCATATCTCAGCAGCCTTTAGCGCGGCCTTCGCGCGGCGCCTGACAAGCGGAGCGATACCTCCGCCGAGTTCACATTCCTCCGCAAGACGCCCCCAGGCAGCCATATCGACCTCCTCGGGATCATCAATGCCACCAATTTTCATCGCCATCCGATCGGTGATGTCTGGGTACACAGCACTGGAGACAACGTCGTAAAGAGGAGCCAGCCTTACTCCGGACTCCTCATAAAGCAAAGCGAAGTTTTTGCCGTGAGCGTCACTGTTGCCGAGAAGGAAATTGATCAGAACGGCATGGATGAAATCATTGATGTCCCGTGCCATACGCGAGCCGCCTAACCTGCGAAGCAAGCCCACAATGGCGGCAACTGACGGCCCCCCGTTGACCTCGTACTTTGCCGCCGGAAGAACCCCAAGCGCTTGACACATGTCCTCCTGATGAAGCCGTCTCACCAAACCATTGATCGTCGTGCGGTCATAACGCTCAACAAAAAGACTAGGAACCGGTACGGCTGAAACAAGAAAATCGATGTCTGCGACCTCAAGGCCCAGCGAGCCTGCAACGCGCATGCAGAAATACTCATTCAAAACGAGGCCCCCGTACTGACCGAATTCTGGCTTCACAAGACAAGTGCTAGGCGCACCTTCCAGTGGCTGACTCAAGCCGGTCAGGATCTTTCCGCCCATGCTGCCTACAAGCTCATTCTCGCCGCAGAGAACGAGCTTGTGCTGAAGGCCTCCCAGGCTGAGGCGAACGCCGTCAGAGCTTGAGCTCACCCCTAAGGGATTCCGAGGAAGCTCTTCGATCAACCGACCCAGTGCTCCCACGTCGAGTAGCTTGCGTCGACCCGTGGGGAAAGCAGGCTCTGAACCCGGCGGAAGCACGGTGACCGCCCCGGCGCAATCGGCTCCCAGCGCATCTAGCAGGCCGAAACCGTCTTCCTCGCTGAGATGAAACGAGTTGGCGATCGATGCTCGCACGGATCCCTCCGGTAGCAAACCCTCAAAGAAAGGTGCGCTGCGGGACGGCACAAACGCGTCCGATTGGACGGGAAGCGACGCCGAGAGCACCACTTTTCCAACGCCGTATCGGTCCACCGCCCCGGGTGCGTATTGAAATCGATAGCGAGAAGGGCCGCGGCGTTCGAGTTCGCCGAGCGATTCTCGGTCAAAGAAGACTCTGAGTCTGTCCCCCGGCCTTGCGTTCACGATTTGATGCTGGTGGCTAAGCCAGAATCAGAATCACGCCGCGCAACGCTCAAGGTCAGCCCAAGGGCGTCCAGTACCGGAGCAAGGCTGTCGAGTCGACTAGTGGCCTTTCCGTTCTCGACCTGGTGAACAACGCGAGCACTAACTCCCGCAATCAAAGCAAGCTCGTCCTGGCGTAGTCCAAGCCTCCCACGCTCAGCGGCTACAGCCTCGCCTATCCGAGCCGCAAGGAGGACCGCCGAATCTATTTTTGAATGCATGATCGTGCAATTGTACGCAAATGCATCCGGAGATTCCAGTCATGGAACCTTGGTATGCACGATCATGCATCTGCCTTGGGTCGGCCGAGCAGCGGTGACAAGCGAGAGGCCGGAGCGCATCCATCTAAACGCCGCGAACAGCGCCCTACTCGGACTCTGGGCGGCGGGCTCGGTAGAGCTTGGTGCGGGCGTCGAAGCCCTTGAGGCGTTTCTCTCCTGCGTATGAGTAGTCGAAGTCCTCCCCTGCCGCGGCCTTTGCCGCGGCGTCGAGCAGGACGCTGCCGGGTTTGGCGATTCCGGTCAGGCGGCTGGCGAGGTTGACTGGGCGGCCGTAGTAGTCGCCGGCCTGGACGTGCACCGAGCCGTCGGCGATGCCGGCGCGCAGGCGCGGGAACTCGTCGCCTTCTTCGTCGGCTGCCTCGACCATCCGCAGCGCTGCCTCGACCATCGCCGCGGCGTCGGTGGAGACGAGCATCGCCGCGTCGCCGATCAGCTTGACCAGCCGCACCGGCGGTTCGGCCACCGCCGTCGCCAGCTCGTCGAGGCGACCGGCGATCAGGCCCAGCTCTTCGGTCTCGACCTGCTCGCCGAGCTTGGTGAAGCCGACCAGATCGGCGAAGCAGACGGAGACGTCCGTTGCGGTTCCGGGCTGCCCCGAGGCGATGTCGCCGGCGCCAAGCACGTCGCGGCGGATCTGCTCGAGCATGTGGGCGCGGAAGGCGTAGGAGAGGGTCGGCTCGAAGAGCGGCAGCATGTGCTCGGCGGCGGCGGCGAAGCGAAGCGCCAGATCCTGCTCGGTGTCGCCCGGCTGCATCAGCGTGCGGATGACCAGATCGCGGTTGGCCTCGGCGATCCGGGCCGTCGCGATTCCGACCGTGCGGGCGACCTGCATCATCCCCTCCTCGGGCAGGCCGGCGTCGTAGAAGGCCTTGACTCTCCTCGCCGCTTCCAGGTCCGCCTCGGTCACGGAGCGCTCGTCGGGGTCGGGGTAGGGAACGCCGAAAGCGAGGCTGGTGCGCTGCAGGATCGCGAGCTCGATGCCGACCGTGTCAGCCACCTCACGCGGCGTGTAGCGGGGACCGACGCCGGCCACGGCCCGCTCAACCGGCAGCAGGGCGAGGCGCCCGCCTTCGACCGCCTCGCGCAGCTCCTCCAGCGGCACGCCTTCGCCGGCGAGGCGTTCGAGCAGCTCGCGCCGTGCCTGGCGCGCGTCGCCTTCGACGTCGTCGAGCAGGCCCTCGGCCTCGAAATCGATCTTCATGCGACCGCCACGCTACCGCCGCGGCGCGGATCGCCGCCGCCGCTCAGGGCGCTCGTCGTCCGATCGCGGGCGACCGCCTGTACGCCGCCGAAGAAGAGGTTGATCCGTGGCCGCCGCAGAACCGGGATGCCGCGCGCCTCGATCCGCGCCAGCGCCGCCTCGTCGATCCCGGGCTCCGCCTGGACGACGCCCTGCTCGAAATGCAGGCGAGGCGCGCGCACGGCGTCGTCGGCGCCCATCCCCTGCTCGACCGCACGCACCACCGTCTGCAGGATCGCCGAGCGGATCCGGTTGGAGCCGGCGCTGCCCAGGCCGAGCTCGATCTCGCCGTCGCGGCGCACCACCGTGGGCGCCATCATCGACGGCACGCGGCGGCCCGGAGCGATCGCGTGGAAGCCGAGTGGGTTGAGGTCCTCCTCGCCAAGCATGTTGTTGAGGATCACCCCGGTGCCGGGGACGAGGACGCCGGAGCCCGAGCCGTTGGAGCAGGTGACGCTGGCGCACATTCCCTCGCCGTCGAGCACCGCAATGTGGGTGGTCGAGCCGAGCAGATCGCCTGCCTTCAGATCAAGGCGCTGGGGGTCGAGCAGCGCCCCCTCCAGGCCCTCGCCGTAGAGGCCTTCGGCGAACTCCTCGCCGCGGGCGCCGTTGGCGGCGTCCATCGCGGCGACCAGCTGCTCGGGGCCGCTCACGTCCCCCAGCCGCTCGAGCAGGCCGAGCGAGTAGGCGATCAGGATTCCACCCGAGGAGGGCGGCGGGTTGGTGAGGACTTCGGCGCCACGGAACGGGGTGTGGATCGGCTGGCGCTCGATCGCTTCGTACTCGGCCAGGTCGGTCGCGCCCAGCGTGCCGCCGTGCGCGGATACGCAACCGCTCAGCGCGGCGGCGACCTCACCCCGGTAGAAGGGCTCGGCGCCCTCGGCGCCGAGGCGTTCCAGCGCCTCCGCGAGCTCCGGGAAGCGGAAGACGTCCCCTTCGCCCAGCGGCCGCCCCTCGGGCGCGTAGAGCTGTCTGGTCTCGGCCAGCCGCCGGTGGATCGGCCAGAGGATCTCGAGGATGTAGGCCTGCTCGGCGTTGACCGGGGCGCCCTCGCGGGCGAGCTTTACGCCGGCCCGCGCCAGATCGGCCAGCGGCGCCGTGCCGAAGCGCTGCAGCGCCAGCTCCAGGCCGGCCGCGGTCCCCGGCACGCCGCATGACGCCGGCCCGACGTAGAACGTCTGCACGGTCTCCTCGTCGAAGTGGACCGGAACGGCGGCAAGCTCCACCCCGCGCTCGATCCCGTCCTTGCCGGGGGCGGCCACGAAGAAGTCGATCAGGACCGTCTCCTCGCCGCGGCTGACCATCATGAAGCCTCCGGCACCGAGGCCGGTCAGGGGGCTCTCGACCGCGAAGGAAGCGAGCACCGCTGCGACCGCGGCGTCGACCGCGTTCCCACCGGCACGCAGGGCGTCGGCTCCCGCCTCGGCGGTAAGGGCGTGCCCCGCCGCGACGACGCCGGTCATTGGCGTGTGGGCCCTAGCCGGGGAGGAACTCGGGGACGTCGAGGCTGCTCAGCTCGCCAGCCTTCTCGTTGCGCGGAGGGCGGCCGCGGCCGGTGTCTTTGGTGCGCCGGATCATCGGCTCGGCGGCCCGGCGCGGCGCGGCCTGTCCGTCGAAGCGGGTGGCGACGACGGTGACCCAGATCTGGTCGCCCAGCTCCTCGTCGATGTTGGCGCCGAAGATGATGTTGGCGTCGGGATGGGCGGCCTCGCCGACCAGCTTCGCCGCCTCGCTGACTTCGACCAGCGAGAGATCGGGACCGCCGGTGATCGAGAGCAGGATCGCCCGCGCACCCTCCATCGAGGTCTCCAGCAACGGCGAAGAGATCGCTTTCTCGGCGGCGAGCAGGCCGCGGCCCTCGCCGCTGCCCATGCCGATCCCGAGCAATGCCCGACCGGCGTCGGACATGATCGTCCGCACGTCGGCGAAGTCGAGGTTGATCAGCGCCGGCAGGGTGACCAGGTCGGAGATTCCCTGCACCCCCTGGCGCAGCACGTCGTCGGCGACCTGGAAGGCCTCGACCATCGAGGTGTGTTGGTCGAGCACCTCGAGCAGGCGGTCGTTGGGGACGACGATCAGGGTGTCGACCTCTGCCGCCAAGTCCTCGATTCCCTTGCCGGCCTGGTCGCCGCGCCGCGAACCCTCGAAGCTGAACGGCTTGGTGACGATGCCGACAGTCAGCGCGCCGACCTCGCGGGCGAGGCGGGCGATGACCGGGGCGGCACCACTGCCGGTGCCGCCGCCGGCGCCGGCGGCGACGAAGACCATGTCGGAGCCCTTGAGCAGGCGCTTGATCTTGTCCTGCTCCTCGAAGGCGGAGCGGTGGCCGACCTGGGGGTCGGCGCCGGCGCCAAGGCCGCGCGTCTGCTCTTCGCCTATATGGACGGTCACATCGGCGACGCAGAGCTGCAACGACTGAAGATCGGTGTTGACGGCCATGAACTCGACCCCGGGCACGTTCGCGTCGACCATCCGGTTGACCGCGTTGACGCCGGCGCCGCCGACTCCCACAACCCGGATCACAGGCTGATGCGGCTCCCCCGAGCCGGGCGGCTCGTACTCAGGTTCCTCGCGGCCATAGCGCGGGGTTTCAGGAGGCGGTTCGGCCCGTGGAGCTGGCTCCTCAGAGAAGACTCTTTTGAGCCTTTCGGGAGGCGACTCGCTCGATCCCTCGTTGCTCCCCTCCGAACTCTCTCCCGTGGGTGGCGTGGGGTCTGGGGTCTCCGGCGGGTGAGCCGGGGACCCCTGCCCCGCGACAGGACCCGCGGCTGAGGCGTCCGAGCCCTCGGCCGAATCGGCGGGGGCGTCGTCAGACGTACTGCGAAAGAGGTCGGCGAGGGGACCCTCGCGCATGCTCGCCCGCTTACGCCGACTCATGTGCCAAAACCTCCTCGGCCAAGTCTCGATAGTAACCCGCTGCGTTGCTCTGCGGATCGTACTTGAGCACGCTGGCGCCTTTCACGGGGGCCTCGGCGAATTTGATCGCCTTGCGGATGCGCGACTTGAAGACGAGGTCGCCGAAGTTCTCTTCGAGGATCTCAACGGCCTCCTTGGCGTGGACCGTGCGCGAGTCGAGCATCGTCGGCAGGATGCCCTCGATCCGCACCTCTGGGTTGAGGTTCTCCTGGATCATCGTCAGCGTGTTCTGGAGCTGAACCAGTCCGCGCATCGACAAATACTCGCACTGAACGGGGACGATCACCTTGTTGGCGGCGGTCAGCGCGTTGATCGTCAGCAGCCCGAGGCTGGGCGGCGTGTCGATGCAGACGAAGTCGTAGTCGGCGATGACCTCTTTCAGCGCCTTCTCCAGCGAGCGCTCGCGGCCGATCTTGGTGCTCATCGCGATCTCCGCGCCGGCCAGGTCGATCGAGGCGACGGCGATGTCGATCTCGCGGTGCTGGATGATCTCGCTGATCGGCATGTCGTTGACGAGCACGTCGTAGAGGCTCTTCTCGACCTTGTCCGGATCGATCCCCTGGCTCATCGTCAGGTTCCCCTGTGGGTCGAGGTCTATGCATAGGACCCGGTACCCGGACTCGGCAAAGGCGACGGCAAGGTTCAAGGTCGTGGTCGTCTTCGCGACCCCACCCTTCTGGTTGGCAAAGGCGATCACGTCGGCGTGCTTGGTCGGCACCTCGGCAACAGGCTCCTCCACGACAGCTTCATGGCGCGACGGAGCGATCAGATCCCCCGGCATGAACCGTTCGGGCCCGGGATCCTCCACAGGCGCCTCGTCCCGCTCAGCTACAACCAGAGAGGCTCCTCCCGTGGGTGGCGTGGAGGGCTGGACCTCCGGCGGGTGAGCCGGAGGT
>DAIRWC010000011.1:10101-16505 GCA_036802505.1 Solirubrobacterales bacterium | reverse complement strand
CTCATAGATCGCGTCGGCAGCGTGGAAGGCCTCGCCGACTTTGGGGATCGAGGCGAGGATCCCGCGGAACCCTTGCCACAGCGCCTTCTGCGTCGCGATCGTCTTCTGATCGACCCCAACCCCGACCTGGTCGCGGATCGAATTCGAGATCTGCTCGAACGCCGCCCAGTTTTGGAGCTCGGTCTTGGAGAACGGCTGAGCGAGGTTTTCGAGATAGTTGTGGATGTTCTTGAGCCAGCCGATCTCCCGCGCGAGCTCTGCCTTCGCCCATTCGAGGTCCCGGCTTCTGAAGCTGGGCTCACCAGCCGGATATTCGAGCTTTCCGATCCGGTCCGAGTAGCCATTCCAGGTGTCGGGCTTGTAGATGACCGTCCAATACTGGGCACGGGGATCGTTGGTCCCGAAGACCTTGCGCCCGACGTATGCGATCGCCGAGCGGCGGCCGGCGTTCCCCTGCTCGGGCCAATCGCTGGGGGCCTGGACGAGCAGGTCGTTGAGCTGAGCAGCGGCGGTCGCTGGATTGGGACCGCCGTCAGCCGTCGGCGCGCCGACGGTCGGAACCGCTTGCACCGCGAAGCCGTAGTTGGGCCCGGTCCGCGCCATCGTTCCGCTCATCGGCGCGAGGCTCAGCGCCGAGTCCCCGGGCTTGGATGGCGTATTGGGGACGAGCGCCTCCTGTCCGTTCCCCCCGCCTGCGTACGATGAGCCGACCAGGGTGTAGGAGTCGTCCCGCGAGAGCTTCGGGTCGAGGGCACCGAAGATGCCGTTGCGGGTTCCACCAAGGAGCTCGACCTGGTCGGCGATCGACTGCAGATCGGAGTTGATCGTCGCCCACTGCGAGTCATTCGCGCCGGGGCTGACGGCTGGGAGTCCGCGGCTGGCAATGAACACGAGGTCATGGCCGACGGCGTTGGCTTGCTTGAGGAGGTCGCGTATCGAGTCGAGTTGGGAGATCACGCTGCTAGCGGAGCCGTTCGAGGTCCCATACCAATGCGAGCTGCCATCGAGGGTCTGGGCGTCAACGACAACGACCTGAAGACCGCCCTGAGACCCACCCAGGTCCTCCGAGAAGCGCCGGTCGCCGACCTGGACGACGTTGACGGCGTGGGTGACGCCGGCGGCCTCGGCTGAGCCCGCCGCCTGGGTGTTGAACTCGACGCGGTCCGAAGGCGCGAAGACGTAGTCCCCCTCATTGTTTCGAATCAAGTAGTCGCGCATTCGGCCGTCACCCTCCCGCTTCGAGGTTGCAACCGCGTGCCAGTTGCCCTTGCCCGGAGCGGTGCCCGGGACGCCGATCGCCGAGATCGACCCCGGCAGGAGGCCGGGCTGGTTGCTGAAGCCGGCCTGAGTGACGCCGATCCGGCTGAGCGCCGCGTAGACGCCGTAGGCGGGTGTCCCCTTGCCGCCGGCGGTACTGACCGGGTTGGAGACGATTACCAGGTCGTGGCCATCGGGCCGCTTGAGGTCGGCCGAGAGCGCCGCAGTGCACTGGAGGAAGGATGGGTCCCCATAGGCAGCGCCCGGGCAGGGATAGCTCTTGTTCGCGAGGTCGGCGACCTTGCCCTTGACCGGCTCGAGCGTGCCGCGGTCGAGCGTCACGAGCTGCGCCCAGGCCCCCGGCTTTGCGGGATAGAAGTCCTCACCAACCTTGACGCCGGTCGCGCCGTTCGGGCCCGATGCCATCGTGTCCACCGGCTCGGCCGGCGGAGGGTCGGCGCGCACGTCAACGAGGTCCGATCCCACTTTCCCGTCGGCCGCTCGTACCCAAAGACGGACGACGTACTTTCCCGGCTTCCGCACGACCAAGCGAGGACGGAGTGAGCGAGTCCCACGCAGGCCCGCACCGGGAACCTTGGCTCCCGGTGCGCGGACGATCTTCCAACGGTGGCGCAATCGCGAGGTCGGACTCGCGCCAAACCCAGAGCCGACGATGTGATTGCGCGAGCGATGACCGCTCAGGTATACGCGCGCTCCAACCACCACCCTGCGGTCGAAGCCGGCGCCGGCGAGCGGCCGGTTGCGACGCACCCGGAAGCGAACGGTGCGCGAGCGCAACTCTCCGTGCGCTCCGCGGAGGTTGACGACGAGTCGGTTGTTCCCGTGCCGGAGGCCGAAGCTCGCCGAGGCGGAGAGGTGGCGAATGCCCCGACGTGAGGGGAGCGAGAAGTTCCTGCCGATTGCCTGACCGTTGAGGCTGACGCGGAGCCTGCGGGCCCTGACGCCGGTGTAGATCCGGATTGTAAGCGGGCGGGCCGCAACCGTCTGTCCGGGACGCGGCGAGAAGATCAGGCGTGTCCGTGCCGAGTGGTGGCCGGAGCCAAGCGCACCCGGTACGACGACCATCATTAGTGCGGCGCACAAACCGATGGCAACCGGCAAGGCAAGAGCGACCGCGCGCGTTCGGACGAGACGGTGGCTTCTCACCGGATCGAACCGTTCGCGCAGCGCGAGCTCATCGCTTGGTGATCTCCCATTTCGTCGGCGGCACCTTGGCGATGCAGCCGGTCTTCGCCCCGCCCGGGTTGTCGAAGAAGGAGCGGGCGATCTGTTGGGTGCAGGCGTTGGCCTTCGGCGAGGGGCTGGCGAAGGCGACATGGGCGACGTTGGGGATCCTCACCACGGTGGAGTTCGCCAGCGTGCGCGCCACCAGCGGCCCGAAGGACGCGGCGGTCTGCCCGTCGTACTGGGCGTTGACGACGAGCGTGGGGATCGGGCTGTAAGTGACATCGCGGACTTCGGCCGGGACGGCCGGGACATTCCAGGCGGCGCAGTTCTGACGCATGAAGGGGAGGTTCGGCGCGTTTTCCCAGATCGAGCGGGGGAAGGTCGGGAAGGCCTTGCGGCCCGCGGCGACCACGCTTGCCACGCTCTCGTAGGGCACCCACTCGCCACAGGAGACGCCGGAGAAGAGGCCGTTGCTGAGCACGCCGATGCCCGCCGGGTTCAACTTCGGCGCCGCCCAGGTCGAGGCGACCGGCACGGGGTTGCCGTGGGCTAGGGCGTCGATGTCGGCGGGGACTTTGCCCGCCAGGTGGGTACCCGGCGAGACCGTCCACTGCAGCAGCATGCCGCCGCTGATCTTCACCGGGACCTTGCCCTTGACACCCTGGACCGGCACCCGCACCGTGCGCGGCGCGGCCTCGTACTTGCGGACCAGCCGGCGCCAGGTCGCGCCGATGTCGCCGTAGCGACGGTGGCACTTCGGGTCTTCGCCGCAGGCCTTGAAGATCGCCTTGATCCCCTCCCCGGCGCTCGCCCAGGAGGCGACGCCGCCCGCCAGCGGCGGCGGGAAGACGCCGTCGATCCCGACGGAGCGGATGCCCTGCGGGTGCATGCGCATGTAGTTGAGCGCGAAGTCGGTGCCGTAGGAGATCCCGTAGACGTTCCATTCCTTGATCCCGAGGGCCTGGCGGAGTTCATCGAGGTCGTCGGAGCTTTCGAGCGTGTTGTAGGCGCCGAGGTCGACGCCTTTCTTCAGCAGCTGGGCGCGGCACTTCTTCGTCGCGGCGACGTAGGCGCGGCCGGTCGCGGGCGCGTCGTAGGGCATGTCGAGCGTCTTCTCGGGCCAGCGGTCGACCACCGAACAGGTCAGTTTCGGTTTCGCCGTGTAGGTGCCGCGCTGGGACATGAAAATCACGTCGCGGTTGCTGTTCAGGTCGCCGGCGAGCGCCATCTGGATCTCGGTGAGCGCATCGTCGCCGGGGCCGCCCGCGAGCCAGACGATCGGGTCGGGCTTCGGAATCGCCGCCTTCGAGGGGATGATCGCGACCGAGAGGCTGATCGTCCTGCCGTTCGGGTGGGCACGGTCTTCGGGGACGACGAGCTGCCCGCAGCGGGCGGTCTTCAGCTCCGGAGTCCGACCGGGAGGCTTCGCGCAGGGGCCGGGGATGAAAGTGGACGCGGGACCCGTGCCGGGCGCCTGACCGATGAGCCCACTCGCCGCGGCGCTGGCGCCGCCGGCGAGGACGACGGCCGCCGGCAGCATGGCGGCGAGGAGTAGCGCGGCGGGCCAGGTGGCGGCGCGACGCCTTGCCGTCGACTCCGTGAGGCTCGTGCTGGTCATCGACTCACCTTTCGATCGGGAAGGAGGCCTGGGTATGGGCGGCGCAGGCGGTCTGCGGCCCGGTCGGGCGGGAGAGGAAGGATTGGAAGATGCGCTGGGCACAGGGTGATTGGACGATCACCCAGTGCGCGATGTTGTCGATCCGCACGTAGGTCGACCGGCTGAGGGTCTGCGCCGCATAGCGCCCCCACTTGGCACCGGTTTTGGAGTCGACGGCACCGGAGACGACGAGCGTCGGGATGTCACTGTGGACCCGGGCCCGCTGGGACGCAGGCGCCTTCGGCACCTTCCATTCGCCGCAGAGCTCCTTCAGGAAGGGGAGCTGCGGGGCGTTGACCAGAACCGAGGCGGGGAAGGTCGGGAAGACCTTGCGGCCGGCGCGCAGGATCGCGGCAGGGCCCCCATAGGGCTCCCACTCCTGACAGATGAAGCTCTCGGTCATGCCGAGCGCCTGCTCGGGGTTCTCGGGGACGAGGGCGCCGGCGGCGCGCGCCTCGAGGAAGCGGTGCGGGTCGCCTTCGTCCAACTCGGTGATCGCCGCCGGAACCTCGGGCCAGCGGGGTACGTTGCCGACCAGCATGTTGACGAGGGTGCCGCCGTCGAGAACGACCTTCACCGGCGGCCCGCCCTGCGGTGGGCGCACCCGGCGCACCAAGGGATGAGCCTCGAGCTTTCGCACCTCACTTATGAAGGTCGGCAGCAGGTGCGGGTAGTGCCGGTTGCAGCTCGGCTGCGCTTCGCACGCCTTGAAGATCGTCGTGATGCCCTCGCGGGCGCTGCTCCAGGTCCATGGCAGGCTGACAATGTTCGGCGGCACCACCGAGTCGATCGTCACGCTGCGGATCCCCTCCGGGTAGTCGCGCATGAACGAGAGCGCCAGGTCGCTGCCGTAGGAGTATCCGTAGACGTTCCATTCCTTGATGCCAAGCGCTTGGCGCAGTTCGGTGAAGTCGGCGGTGTTTTCGGTCGTGTTGTAAGCGGCCGGTTCGGTCCCTCGCATGACCAGGCGATCGTGGCAGGCGCGCGCGGCGACAGCCTGCTTCGCGCCGGTCGAGGGCGCATCGAAGACCATGCTCACCTGGCGCGCGTAGAAGCGGTCGAGCTCGGGGCAGTAGAGGTCGGGCTTGTCGTAGAGGGTCCCCCTCTGCGCCATGACGATCAGTTCGCGGTTGCGGTTGATCCCTGCGTCGACGAGGAAGGGGATGTCGAGGATCGCCGCCGCGCCCGGCCCGCCGGTCATGAACACGATCGGGTCGGGCTTGGGGTGCTTCGACTTCGCCGGCAGGATCGCCACCGCGTTGCGGATCGTCCGCCCGTTGGGATGCTTCCGGTCTTCCGGCACGACCAGGTAACCGCAGCGGGCCGTCTTCAGCGCCGGGATCGGGTGCGGGGTCTTCGGGCACGGTGCCGATTCGAAGTGGGCCGGAGGTCCTCCGAAGGATCCGGACCCGGCGGGCGCAGTGCCGGCGCTCGAACCGATCATGACGACGGCCGAACCGAGGAGCCCAAATGCGGCGACGAACACAGCCAGACGAGTGGAGGAAGACCGCATAAGCCGGATGATTATCTACTAAATCGCGGCGCCCGCAACCCTGATTGGGTTCGGGGCTGCGCGGAGCGCTTGCAGCCGCGCTACTCGCAGCGCTGTTCGCGGAATGTGCCAAGGACACCAGACCGGCTTCACATGGGCCTCCCCCGGCCGCTCATACAGGCCCAGCCGCTTTCGTTTCTTGGGCGTGCTCATGATTTTTCCCCCGCCCCGCGATCGAGGTCGACCAACACCTCATGGAGCGCCCAGCGGACGAGTAGCGCTCGCGACATTGACCACGGCCGCCGGGTAACCCCTACTACACCCGACCCCTGAGCCCGAGAACAGTTTTCAACGACTCCTCGACGGCGACCAGCGTCTCCGGCTCCAAAGCACCGAGGCGGCGAAGCAGGCGCCGGCGAGCGATGGCGCGAACCGCTCGCGGGATCACTGCGCTCTCCTCCTCCACCCCCTCTGCCGGGGAAACCGTCGGCCGCAGCTTGGAGACCGGACGAGAGGAGGAGATGGGTACGACGACGATCAGCTCGTGCTCACCGCCCGAGAACAGCTCATCGACCGAGACGACGACCGCCGGACGATTCTTGCCCGGCTCCCCGCGGCGCGCGGCACCGAGTGAGACAAGCCAGACCTCGCCGCGGCGAGGGACCTCAGCCGAGACCATCGTCGAGCACGGACTCCCAGAGCCGCTCCTCGGCGAGCGCCTCAGCGTCATCGGCCTCTGCGCGAGTCGCCTGGCGCTCGGAGCGCAGTGCTTCCGCGCGCTCGGCCCGGCGGGCAAGCTGCTCGATCGCG
>DAIRWC010000011.1:9415-10091 GCA_036802505.1 Solirubrobacterales bacterium | reverse complement strand
GAGGCGCTGGCGAACTCGGTGATCAGCGAGGAGACGGAGACGCCGCGCTGGCGTGCCTGCTCGGCCAGCTGGTCGCGGGTCCCGCGCGGGACCCTGATCGTGGCGGTCTCGGAACTCATAGCGACTGATGATAGCGCTACTTAGAAGCGCCAAACCGAGGATCCGATGAGTGGCGGCGGGGCCGCTCCGCCCCACTTGGTTCATAAGGAGGTGCCAGCGCCCCCGCCCGATAACGCCCATCAGGCTGAGCGCGCCCAATTGGCCTACCCGCCAGAGGAGCGATCGAGGAATTTCGCGAACCCTCGACCTACTGCGCGGGACGAAAACGCTCCACCGCAATCGACACCGATTACCTCAAACTCTCTTTTTCCGCCACCAGTGGCCAAAAACGACGAGATATGCAAGCGCTGTTTCGGGTGTTGCGTGCCCAGAACGTAGCCGATTAGCGCGCTGGCCGAGGATTCACCGTCGTGATGAAAAACGTCGATTTGCAGGTGGTAAGCGGCTGAAGGGATTCGAACCCTCGACCTTCTGCATGGCAATTAGGTCGTCGTCCA
Source organism: Solirubrobacterales bacterium (assembly GCA_036802505.1). Classification (GTDB taxonomy): domain Bacteria; phylum Actinomycetota; class Thermoleophilia; order Solirubrobacterales; family 70-9; genus VRUE01. The sequence goes on along the minus strand of DAIRWC010000011.1, from coordinate 9,534 downwards.
GAAGCCGAGCGCCGCTAATGTCGTGTTTTGCAGGAGTTTCGCGTTGACGAGACGGAAAGTGTCAATCACGGATGCGCGCTGATATGCGGCGATATGACCCGTTTCGGGCACTCATGCTC
>DAIRWC010000011.1:0-9405 GCA_036802505.1 Solirubrobacterales bacterium | reverse complement strand
CTCTGGCACCGGTAATCGTTCGGGCTAATGGGCGCCATCGTCATCGTCGACTACGGGGGCGGCGCCGTTTCGATAGCAGCGCCTGCTGGATTTCGGCTTGATGCTCAGTACGCCAGCGCAGGTAGAAGCCCCAAGCCCACTGGACGACAAGTGAGGCATAGCGATCGAGCTCCTCGTAGTCGTCGGCGACACGCTCCATGAAATCCGCAGCGACGATGCTGCCGGTGTGGTGCTGCGTCGTAGCTCGACTTCGGGACATCCCGTAGTTGGCGTGGACAGGCATTATCTCGCTACTGGCGAACGGCAGGTCGCCGTCGTCGAGCCGGCCTCGGACCCTCCCCGCAATCCAGCTCGGGTACTTCGCCGCTTTGTCCTCGACTTCCCACGCCGGAAGCATCTCGCGCGCCACATCGCTGATGCGCGCGCAGACGTTCACCATCTCCCTGAGCATTTGATAGCAGGCGACCTTCTCGTCTTCAACGACCCCACGGCCCATGTCCAGCTTGAGGACGGCGTTCGCCATGCCGTCAAATCTGCGGGGAAGCCACTCGGGAACGCGCGGGACCCCGCCCTTTCCCGGCTCAAAGAGCGAGAGCGACCGCCAGCTCTCCTCCATCTCAAAGCCAACCGGATCCCGTTCCTGAGCGAGACGTTGCTCATGCTCGTACTCCTCAGCGCGAGTCCGGAATTTTGACTCCTGCTCCTTCGCCCCAAGCTCCGACCAAGGCTTGACGAGACGTTCGAGGTGCGTCTCGAACTCGCCGTCCTCGTCGCGGACGAGTACGTGCCTGCCGCCCGGATTGCTCAAGAACTCCAGAAGTGTGACCTTGCGGTACTCGCTGGAATTAAACGAATACCGCTCCTGCCAGGCATACTCGCCTCCGATCTTGACCTGCCGCTTGAGCATCAGCGAGCGAGCGAGGGGTTGACGCCGATGGCATAGAGGCGGCAGCCGAGAACCATGGCGATCCCTGCTGTCAAGTCAGTCATCACGGTCCTCTTTCATCTCGGTATTGCTCGGGCCTACCGACAAGTAGGACCGAAGTTCCCGAAATCGGGGCAGGTTTCTTTGCCCGTGCGTCCGAGATGCCACCTCAATCGACCTGGGCCATGAGAGTGCTCGATCCCTGAGGCGGTGGCGAGGGCAGGGACTGATCCTGATTCACCTCAAGCGACCCCAGCGCCAACCTTCCCCTGATATCCGACAGTATCTCTCGCAATGCCAATCCTCGTGAAGCCCGCAGCAGCGCCTTTGGCTTTCGCTCGGCTTCCGGGTCCCACGCCGCGTAGGCGAGACTTGCGGCTGAGAGCCGCAGAAGGTGCTCTGCGACCGCCGGCTTCGGCAGCGGCTCGATCCCCTGCTCGCTTGCCCACCGCTCGGCGTGCTTCGCAATCCCTGCCTCGGGAGCCGCATCGAGCTCATAGGGCAGGCCCTCGTGCCCTCGAAGCTCCACCGCGAGCAGATTCACGACCTCGACGTAGAGGCTCTTCTCGACGAAGTCCTCGATACTGAGGCCGTCCTCCTCGCCATCTCGTAGCGTGAAGATTCGCTCGGCCGGCAACCCTGCATCGAGCAATGCCTGTTCGTAGTTCAGGCCTTCGGGGTCCGAATCGGCCAAGTATACGACGTGCCCGGCCTCGCCCTCCAGCTGCGGCAGCAGCCGCGGTGGCGTCGAGGCCAGCCCACCCGCCACCTGCAGCTGCAGCGACTCCGCCCGGCCGAGGCCAGCCGCCTCTCGAAACAGCGCCGGCAGCAGCAGTGCGTCCGAGGGGCCCTCTGCGATCACTGCTCGACGCGCCGGCGTAAACGCCACAGCTTCCGCTCCCATTGCCATCAGTAGCGAGGTGAACCCACCACTTCCGTCCTCGGCCTGCGAGCTCCAAAACGCGTTTTGGATTTTGCTTCGATCTCCCGCCACCGGGCTCACTACTCGGATCGCCGATCCCAGATCCTCCGGTAGACACCCCGCGGAGTGCGTCGTATAGACGATCTGCGTCGCGAAGGTCTGTTCGGTCAGCACATTCACCAGGTCGACCTGGGCGTCGTAATGGAGGTGCATCTCGGCCTCGTCGATCCCGAGCACAAGCTTCCTGCCTTCCTTCGAGTGTCGCGTGGTGAACGCCAGCAGCGCCAGGAACGCCCGGAAGCCGTCGCTCCGCTCTTCGATCCGCGAGTGCTCGTCGCTTTCCGCGTCGTACGGAAACACGTTCAGCCAACCGTTCTGCTCGTTCAATTCGATCGACACTTTCGACTGTCGCCAACTTCCGTGCAGGCGTTTCTCCAAATTGCGATTCGCCCGCTTTTGCAGCGTCTGCAGGACTGGGTTCCCCGGCGTCGCTGCCGCTGCCTTTAGTTCGCTCCAACTCACCTCGGCCAGCGACAGTAGATTCTCAAGTGGCGCCGGTGGCTCCTCGAACTCCTCGAACTGATAGCTCGTCTGTAGCTGCCGGTCGGACTCCCGCAGGACCCTCACCTGCGGCTCGCGTTCGTCGAGGATCCGACGGATGCGGGTGTAGGGATGATCTTCTTCGTGTTCGTCCGCCAAGCTCGCGCAGGCGGCCGGCATCTCTCTCAGGTAGTTCGGCGCACCCTCCTCATCCGTGATCGTCGCCAGTGCCGCCCCGAGCGTCCGTAGCCCCTCACGGGTGGCGGGGCTAAGGGTTTCGCCTTCTTCGTTCAGCCCGCTCAGCACTTGCGAGGCGAGTTCCTCGACACTCGGTTCGTCTTCGGGCACCTCGGGCGACTCCTCCTCCTCGTTCTCGCTCACAAAAACCTCACTCGGCCTCTGCGACCACAGATCCTCGCCGGGGCGCGACTTTCGCGCCAGAAGCCGCGCGAGGTCGTCTCTCACACGCATGCGCCTCTCCTGCGGCCGTACAGGCCGGGGGATAATTTCAGCGTCAGCGCTCGCATCGGCCTTGCGCCAGGTATGCCAGAGACGGACGCTCTGAGCCCCAGGGATCCCCTCCAGTTTCGCCTTGTCGTCGTCCTCGATCTCAAACAGCGCGCTGATGATCGTCTTCTCGTCTTCAGGCCGGCTCCAACCGCTGAAGTCGCGGTCCTTGAATCCATCCTCAGGTGGCGTCGTCAGGTATTCCATCGCGTCGAGCAGTGAACTCTTCCCAGCCTCGTTCGGGCCGACGACGGCCAGGACCCGAGGGGTGAGGTCGAGCGTCGACTCCCGCTCGAAACGCCTAAACCCCGCGATTCTCAGTGAAACCATCCGCATATGAGCACTTTATAAATTGGCTAGGCCGCATTTTGGTTCGGTGCGAGTGCTTGTAAGCAGCGAAGCTCTCGGCAGCGGCCGTGTCTTCGCCTTGATTCAGGACTACTCGCCGTGACTTTCGGCCGCGATGGGTAGCTCGCGAACGCGCAGGCGATCTCTCGAGAGACTGACGATCGCTCCCTGCTCCAGGTCTTCGACAATCTGCGGCAGGTTGGCCGCGATTAGCTCTGCCTGCTCGCTCGGGCGCAGATGGTCGGCGGAGCGCAAAAGCAGAACGGACGGCGACGCCAACGAGCCCAAAGCCAGCAACGCCCCGAAGTCGGAATCCGCCGTGAGCAGGATCTGCCCCCCTTTCGCCGCGGCCTGCAAGATCTCGGGATCGGTTGCGGTCAGCAGTCCGATGTCCGCGACGTGGATCGCGTCGTGCCCTGCCTCTTTGAGACGGCGTCCGACCTCAGGCGAGAGGTTCGCGTCGAGGAGCAGCTTCACGCTGCCGGCGCTACAACTGCCAGCTCGCGCTCCTGCGCAGCGGCTGCTGCGTATTCGAGCGCGGCGAGGACGTCCTCGCGTTCCAAGTAGGGATAGTCGGCCAGCAGCTCGTCGACGCTGGCGCCAGCGGCAAGCTGACCGAGCACCGCGCTGACAGTCACGCGGGTGTCGCGGATGCTGGGCAGGCCGCGCATCCGGTTTGGATCGACGGTGATTCGTTCCTGGGCCATGGGTTTAGGGTACCTCGCCGTCCGCCTGTTACCGCGTCCGCGGGACCAATGCAAGGCGGAATCGACCGAAATCGCCGCTAATCGCCACGCATCGCCTCCATTCCAGGCACTAGTGCCTGGAATGGAGGCGATATGCGGGGATGGTTCGATCTTGTTTCGGCGGCCAGCGCCGGACGCAACCCTCCCACATGCAGGGCATTCGCGAAAAAGCGGCTGAAGGGATTCGAACCCTCGACCTTCTGCATGGCAAGCAGACGCTCTAGCCAGCTGAGCTACAGCCGCGCGGGGCGGGATTCTAGCTTGGCGCTGCCGTTTCCTGCATCTGCCCGACGCAGCGGTCGGTCGCCACGATCAGCCCGGCTGAGCCGCTGCCTGCCAAATTCCTGCCCAATGGGCCAGTTGGCCCGCCCCGTGGCAGGCACCGGGGAGGCTCGGCTCGCCTGCGAGGAGGCAGCAGGCACGGCGTCGAGCGCTGCTGCTGGAGCAAGGCGCGCGCGTGCCTCAGCTCGACACGACCTCAAGCTTTACCCGCGGTCTCTCCGTCTCCCCGTGCGAGCCGATCACGGGCATGACCCGTGAAAGCGGTAGCGAACGGTTGTTGACTTGATCGGAAGCGCTTTATCTGCCGGTGCGCTCGCGGTGCTTGCAGCCCGGCCAGCAGCAGGGCCGGCGCTGGCCTTCCTCAAGCTCCTCCTGGGTCCGGCGAATGCGGCGTTCTCGGGTCGTCTCCTGCTTGGCGTCCTCGACCCAGCAGATGAACTCGTTGCGGGCCAAGGGCGTGATGTCCTTCCGGGCATCGAGTGCCGTTGTGTTGGCCGTCAACGCCTTGCGTAGGTCCGCGGGCAGTTTGTGGACCACCCCGCCGGGCAATCTCTTGTCGCTCATAAGGCCATGCTAGTGAGCAGGGTCGGCTGTCAGGCCCGCATCCGCGATGCGCACGGTGATCAGCGTCGAGCTCACCGGCAACCTGACCGAGTACCGAACCGCTGCAGGGCAGACAGCTGAGGTGATTTTTGAGTTGTCGACCTGCTCGCTGACATCCTCGCGCAGTGTCCGGCGCATCGCTCTCGCTTCACTCGCGCGCGCGAGTGAGACAATGGCCGGGTGAGCGAGACCAACGTGGAGCTGGCCCGGCGTGGCTATGAAGCCGCCCTGCGTGGGGACCTCGACGCCGTCCGCGGGTTCCTCGATCCCGACGTCAAGTGGCACGGCGGCGACCCCTCCGACCCTACGGCCTGCCACAACCGTGAGCAGGCCCTGGCGGCGATGCGCCAGGCCTTCACCGGCCAGGGCATCGGCGAGCTCATCGAAGTCCTCGGCACGGGCGAGAAGGTCGTCGTCATCATCCGGCCCCCCTCTGAGGACGGCGAGCAGGCGCCGCCGGTCGCCAACCTGACGACTTTCCTCGATGGGAGGGCCGTGGAGATGGTCCACTACCCCGACCCCGAGGACGCGCTCGCCGCGGCAGGCCTCTGAGGAGCGCAACTCGTGCCCGACGCCCAACCCCCGCGGCCCAGCCCCGTCCCCGAGCACCTGCACACGGTCACGCCGCGCCTCGTCGTCCCCGACGGCGCCGCAGCGATCGCCTTCTATCGCGACGCGTTCGGAGCGGAGGAGATCGGTGAGCGGTTCAGCGGGCCCGATGGCGAGCTGATCCACGCAGAGGTGCGGATCGGCGACTCGGTGGTGATGATCACCGAGGAGGCCGGGGATGGAGAGCCGGCGCGCTCGCCGCAGTCTCTCGGCGGGGTCCTCAGCGCGATCATGGCCACCTACTGGGAGGACGTGGACGCTGCCTGGGTGCGGGCGGTCAAGGCTGGAGCGGAGGTGCTCTACCCACTGGCCGACCAGTTCTACGGCGAGCGGTCCGGTCGTCTGCGCGATCCCTTCGGCCAGCAGTGGATGATGAGCCAGCGGATCGAGCTGCTCAGCGGCGAGGAAATGCGCCGTCGGTTCGAAGCCTGATGGCGAGCCGACGGGGGCGCGGGCTTAGTAGCGCGAGGGCAGACCCGCATCCGCGAGACGCACGGCGATCAGTCTCTTGACGAGCGCCTTCGGTAGGGGGCGGTCGATCGGGAAGTGCAGAGAGCTCTTGGTCATCGCGTAGGCGTCGAGCTCACCGGCAAGCTGGCCCGAGCACCGAACCGCTCTCGCTTCGCGCGCGCGAGTAGCGGTACCTCGAGAACGTCGCAGCAGTCCGGCAGCTTCAGGCAAATCTCGGCGCGCAGCTTCGCCAGCCGGCGGGGTCGACCCTTTCCATCGGCGGCTCCGGCGAGGACGATGAAGTCGGTAATGATCCCCAGCGCGAGCGTCGTCTGTCAGAGCGGTGGGTGCGCTGCGAGAAGCGCGATCGTGCTCGCCGGGACAAGAGCCATCTGAGAAAGTTTGAGTGCTCCGCCGTCCCAGCGCCGTCGGCCCGGGGGCGAACGACTGGTAGTGGACTCACAACGATGCCGGGAATCAAACGGATGAATTCAGAATGAACAGCTCGATCTCGATGTCGGGACCGACGTGGGAGTCGGACATGAAGGTGATCACCTTGCGTCCCGAAAGGCACTCCACCTCGTCGATGAACTTCCGCTGCATCGCGGTCTGAAAGGCGCTGCGGACTTCCTTCACGACGGGACTGCGCTGCAGCTCGATCATCGTCTTCTCGACGTCGGTGTAGACGCCGGCCATGACGCAGGCGAGGAGGTCGTCGTCGAGCATCTGGGTCTTGGCGCTGACCGGGGCGCGATGGTGGTAGCGCTCGTGTAGAGCAATCATCGCGGTCGTCACGGCAGCGAGCAGCTCCTCGCCGCGCAGAGGCGGGTCGATGGCCGACAAATGGCCTTCTCTCTTCTGTCCCTCCGGGCAGGACGCGCGCGAGGCAGAGGGGTAGGACCCAACGAACGGTGCCCGTTCAGCGTAGCGGCCTGTTCTAATATCAGCGGGGCCCTGGCGACACGCTCACCGCGGTTTCCGATGACCTCGCCCACGGGATTCGGGAATGGGTTGTGATCGTTGACCCACGCCGCTACTCTCTAAGTTGAGGAGGGCACTACTGAGGTCGGCCCAGGGGGCCGGCAGCACAACTTGACTTCCGGCGTCCGTTCGTTCAAGCCGCCTGGAGGCCCTTGTGTTTCAAACCCCAGTTCTTGTCGACTCGCCCGGTTCGGGCACGTGTGTTGTGCCCGTCCCGTTTGTCTGCGGCTGGAAGCCAGACGGCTCTGGGTCTGCCTGGGTTCACCTCGAGGGTGAGCTCGACCTTTCGAATCTCGATTTGCTAAGACGGGAGTTCGAAGCCGCGCAGCTGAGCGCGACCGTGGTCTCAATCGACCTTCGAGAACTCACCTTCATCGACTGCTCGGCCGTGTCCTTCTTCGTTGAAGCGTCAGTCGCCGCCCGGGCGCGTGGCAGCCGAATCACCTTGATTCGCGGTTCAGGGCAAGTCGACCGCATTCTCACTCTGACTGGTGTCGCCGCCTGGATCGAGGTCGTCGACCTGTCCCCGAATGACGGCCGGCCACAGGCAGTAGCCGGTCACCTCAATCAAAGGAAGACATGACGCTGTTCGACCAGGGCGACCGCCAGTGGGACTCGGCTGCGTTCATCGACCGCCTGCTCGTCCGCCACTCCAACAATTGCCAGTCGGGGCTGGTTGCCAGCAGTTAGCGATCCAGGCGATCCACGGGCGACTCGGCAACCTGGAGGCGCCCTTCTGGCCCCCACAGGCCGGCGCACCGTGGCTAGGTTTTTGGCATGAAAGAAATCAGAGACATCTCAATACAGATCAGCCTGCCAAAGGCGCTGGCAATCCCCGGCCTGGCCCTGCTCGCGGCCGTCCTGCTGGTCGGCCTATCGACTCCCGGTAAGGGCGACGCGGCCGGAAAGAGCAACGGCAATGGCAGCTCGGCCTTCGCCGCCTGCCAGCGCCACGGCGAACAGAACCGGCCCCGCTGGCACCCAGGCCCCAGGACCCAGGCGTGGCAGTGGCAACTCCAGGGAAAGATCGACACCAGCGTTCCCGCCTGCGTCTACGAGGTCGACGGCTTCGAAACCTCGAAGAAGACCGTGACGGAGCTTCACCGCGAGCACGTCAAGGTCATCTGTTACCTCGACGTCGGCAGTTGGGAGTCCTACCGCCCCGACAAAGCCGAGTTCCCGCGCTCGGTGATCGGTCGCAAGTACTCTGGCTTCCCCGACGAGCGCTGGCTCGACGTCGCCCACTTCCAGCGCTTCGAGAAGCCACTCAAGCAGCGCTTCAACATGTGCGCCGCCAAGGGCTTTGACGCGGTCGAGCCCGACAACGTCGCCGGCTGGGAAAAAGAAAACCGCACCGGCTTCAAGATCACCAAGGCCGACCAGCTTCGCTTCAACCGCTGGGTCGCCAATCGGGTTCACGGCCGCGGCATGGCGGTGGCGCTCAAGAACGACGGCCGTCAGGCCAAGCAGTTGTCAGGCGACTTCGACTTCGCGGTCGTCGAGCAGTGCTTCCAGTACCACGAATGCGGCTACTACAAGAACGCCTTCATCGACGCAGGCAAGGCCGTCTTCGAGACCGAGTACGAACAAAAGCCGAAGGAATACTGCAAGACCGCCAAGGCGATCGAATTCAGCTCGATCCGCAAGTCCTACGACTTGTTCGCGAAGCCCTGGAGCCCGTGCGTGCGCTAACGCCGAGGGTTGGGGGAGCAACGCTTGAGAGCCATCGCGGCGCTTCAGTCGCCGTGAGAGCCGCACTCACCCGGCTTTAAGGTCCGGGTGACAGGCTGGCGCGTCATGCCGGTCTCCCGCTCCACTCGTGTGCGCAAACGCCGGCGGGTCTTGTTTTTTGCGGTCGTCGCTCTGCTTGCCGCCGTGGTCGTCGCGCAGACCTCGGGCGGCGGCGGGCATTCCTCGCCTGTGGAGGCACCGGCGAAGACGACGCTCGTCGTACGCAGCGCGCCCCCTCTGCCGGCCCCGATCTCGGGCGAGTCGGTGGTGGGCTTGCCAAGCGGTCCGATGATCCTCGGTGGACTCGACTCCGCCGAAACCTCGGTCAGCGGTGTCTTCCAGCTCGACGCCGCGGGTGCGCACCTCAAGCAGGCGGGAGCGTTGGCTGGGCCGCTGCACGATGCCGCAGCGGCGACGCTCGGCAGTCGGGTGCTGGTCTTCGGCGGCGGTGCTGAAACGAGCGGCGACGAAGTCCAGGCGCTGCCCGCGCCCGGTGGCTCGGTGTCCGCCGGCGCGCTTGCGAGCGTCGTCGGACGGCTGCCGACCCCGCGCTCGGATCTGAGCGCGGCGGTGATCGGCGCTCGCGCCTATCTGCTCGGCGGTTACGACGGCCAGGTGCCGCTGGGCTCGGTGCTGGCGAAAAAATGGAAGTCGGCTGACATCGATCCCTTTTCCGCCACCGCCTGGCAGATGATCGCGGCGGGCCTGGCGAACTTCCTGGTCGCGCTTGCGCTGGGCGATCCTTCGCGGGCGGTGTGGAC
>DAIRWC010000010.1:3224-16785 GCA_036802505.1 Solirubrobacterales bacterium | reverse complement strand
CGGGACAGCCGTTGCCTGTTCACGGTCGAGGCGGTGCGCCGCCTCGTCGCGACGCGCGACCAGGTGGTCAAGTCCGTCCGCTGGTCCCCCGGCAGAGGCATAGCGACGATGTGGCAGACCCTCGTCAACAGCGCGACCTTCGGGCGCAATGTCGTTGTCGGCGCCTCGGTCACCGCGGCCAAGCCCTGGCAGCGAAGAGTGGACTGGACGGTGGTCGCGGTCCTGGCGATCCCGGCTCTCGCCGTGGCGCTGCCCTTCGAGCTCTTGGGCGCGGCAACCCGCCGCGGTAGCGCTCTGACGCTGCGCTTCGAGCTTCTCTAGCTGACGGAGGCTTGTGTCCCCCATGGGGGACACAACTGTCCATCCTGCCTATGAGAGGCCTTCGCGAGCCTCGCGCACCAGAGTGACCGCCTCCGGGAAGAGAACCCGGATCGCATCGCGAACCTGCATCGCCTGCTCGTCGCTGCTGCCGGTCAGCTCGATCCGCGCGATCGAGGCCACGGTCAGGTCGGCCGCAAGGCGGATCGCGTTGTCGGCCCAGGCAACGCGCTGCGAGGACTGCATCTGCTCGCTGAGCTCCTCCATGCGAGAGCGGAACTCGTCGGGGTCGCCAAAGAGGTTGAAACCCTCCACCCGAGGAATGTAAGCAGACTGGCTCGATCTGGGCACAGAGTCCTTTCATTTGACGCGCCACACGCGCGCCCGGACCGCCTAGCGTCGCGCCCATGCGAGGCGAGAGAGGTTCCGCGAGCGTCGAGCAGGCCGGCCTGACGGCGCTGATCGCGCTGCTCGTCCTGGCGACGATCGCGACCCTCGCCTCGGGCGGCGAGGTCGACCCTCGCCACGCCCTCGGCGGGGCGATCGCCCGACGGATCGTCTGCGCGCCCAGGCTCCCCGATGCCTGCCGGCACCACCCGCTGGTGCCGGCCTACGGCTGGCCGCTGGCCCGCCTCGCCCGTGCCCTCGCTCCGCTCCCAGCGGCCCTAACCGGTCCAGACGGACTGCCGCTGGTCCCGGTCGACTTCCGCCGCTGCCGGCGCCAGAGCTGCGCTGTGGCCGCGGGGCCTCACGTCACCGCCGCGGGGCGGCGCGTCACCGCCTTCACGCAGATCGAAGATCGCCGCAGCATCTTGGGTTGGGTCGGGTTGACCTACTGGCTCTACCGCCCGAGCCTCGGCTGGGAACGCATCGTCCGCCGCGCGACACAGGCCCAAATCGACGCGGCGGGCCGCGTCCCGGTCCTGCTGAAGGACGACCCGGCGCTGGTTCCCTTGGAGACGCTTCCCGGCCGCGACCACTACGAGTTCCCGCCCGGCGAAGAACCGCCATGGCGCTGGCGTGTGACGAGTCGGTATCCCGGCTGGTCGAGCTGACGCAAATGAAAAAGGACGAGCGTAATAGAATGCGCAGTATTTTTATTGACACGACTGGGTCGAGCTGGAAGGATGCGGCGCGCGAGAGGGAGCCTGCCTGGCTCCCTCGTCTCGTCCAATGCGAAAGGGGCAGGGAATGGCGGCTCTTAGAACGCCGTCGATACTGACGGTGCTGATCGCGACGTTGGCGTTTGCGGCAGTGAGCGAGGCCCACACGCTGGAAGCATCACGGGCTGCCAATGCCAGCAAGACCTTTGCGAAGCTGCTCTGCGCGAGCGTCAACGAAGAAACGCCGGGAACCTGCGTGGCGTCTCGTCCCAGTAGCTGCCAGCGTATCTCCGATCACCGCGTGCGCTGCGGCTTCTTCCTCACGCTCGATGCGGAAGACGGATCGCGAAACCGCTGCCTCAATCTGATCGAATGGTCGATCCGAGGGGAGAGCCCCAGCCTCCATCCGCACTACCTCGGCATCCGATCCTGCGCGCAGCTGAGGCCGCCGGAAACGCCATAGCCCGCATTCTGGGCGCTGCTCAGCCTTCCGTCGCGCTCGGCCGGCCACTCATCCCGGCCGGTTCGGCATCTTCTTCTGCCTGGCGAATCAAGCCACGCCAGTCCGTCGTGCGGAAGACGAGCAGGATCGCGGCGAAGCCGAGCACCACCGACCAGGCAGCCATCGCAATCTGCGTCCCGACCGAGAAGGAGAGGACGGCCGAGCGCGACGGGCCTTGCAGGGTCGCGACAAGGAGCGCCTGCTGAGCGCCGGCGCCGCCGGGCGTGAAGGGGACGATGTTGGCGATCGCCTGCACGCTCATCACCAGCATCACGTTGCCGATCGAGCCGCCGATGCCGAAGGCCTCGAGGAAGAACCAGAAGGCGGCGAAGCGGAGCAGCCAGCCGAACCCCTGCCAGGCCGCCACCTCGCGCAGGTAGCGGCGCGGCTTGGTGAGGATGACGACGCCCTGTTTGACCCGGTCCCAGAAGCGGCGCACGCGGTGCGCCAGCAGGTAGATCGCGATCGCGATCGCGATCAGCGTCGCGCCCAGCACGATCAGGAAGACCTGTGGGTGCTCGGCCCAGAAGGAGATCTCGAATGCCGGCAGGTTCGGTAGCTCTGGCGGCTTGGGCAGCAAGCCCTGCGAGACCGCGTAGAGCAGCACCAGCAGGCCGACCGTCGTGTCGAAGACCGTCTGGACGAGGAAGGAGGAGGTGACCGCAGGATAGGAAGAGCCCGGAATCTGGCGTTTGACCAGGAAGACTTTGGTCACGTCGCCGGCATGGGCGGGAACGATCGCGTTGATCCCCGCCCCGGCCAAGTAGGCGGCGGCGAGCTCCAGGAAGGAGATCCGGACCCCTGGGTAGGCGGCGTGCAGGACGTTGCGCCAGGCCCAGGCCCGCGCCAGTTGCATCCCCGCCAGGCAGACCAGAGCGAGCGTGAAAGGCGTCCAGCGAATGTCCGAGAGGTGCTCGAAGAACGCCGTCGCCGCGTGGGCGAAGGCTTCGGCGCTGGACGCGAAGTCGGCGAGTGGCATCGCAGCTAGACTAGCCCGCTCGTGTCAGAGCCCGAGACGACTCCGACCATGCCCGCAGCCCGCCGCGATCCCGCCGACGAGGCGATGTGCGCGCGTGCTCGCGAGCGCTTCACCGGCGACCGCGGCAGTCGCTTCCGGCGTCGCCGCAAGCGCCACGCCGAGCTGCCCAACCTGATCATCATCGGCGGCTTGAAGTGCGGCACGACGAGCATCCACCACTACCTCGGCCTGCACCCGCAGATCCACATGTCGAAGCCGAAGGAGCTCAACTTCTTCGTCGAGGAGCTCAACTGGGACCTCGGCCTCGACTGGTATGCGAGCCGCTTCGACGATCGCTTCAAGGTGCGCGGCGAGTCCTCGCCCCACTACACCAACCTGCCGCGCTTCCAGGGCGTGCCGGAGCGGATCAAGGAGCACTGCCCCGATGCCCGCCTGCTCTACATGGTCCGCGACCCGATCAAGCGCATCCTCTCCCACTGGGTGCACGCGACCGGCGCCGGCTACGAGACCCGCGAGCTGGTCCCGACCCTTTCGGAGCCCGACTCCTCCTACATCCAGCGCTCGATGTTCTGGATGCAGCTGCAGCCCTACCTGGAGCTGTTCGACCGCGAGCAGATCGAGGTGATCACCCAGGAGGAGCTGCAATCCGAACGCGAAGAGACGATGCGCAAGGCGTTCCGCTTCGCCGGCGTCGACGAGACCTTCACGTCGGAGCAGTTCGACCGCGAGTGGGAGAAGTCGAGCGCCAAGCAGGGCGACAAATACCAGGTGATGGAGAAGCTGGTGAAACTGCCGGGCCTGCGCTCCTTCGACCGCAACTTCGACCGCCTGCCCGAGTCGCTGCGCTGGATCGTCGAGAAGGTCGTCCACGACCCGGAGAAGCCGCCGGCGCCGAAGCCGAAGCTCCCCGACGACCTCTTCGAGACGGTCCGCGGCCGCTTCGGCGCCGACGTCGCCGGGCTGCAGGAGTTCGCCGGCCGCGAGTTCGCCGGCTGGCACGACTACTGAGTCGTTGCGTGTGCAGTTGACGCTGCATGGCAATGTCAACTGCACACGCAAGTACGCTGCGCACGATGCGGCGCCTCCTGCCAGACCCCGGTCCGACCACCGTCGAGGCACAGCTCGACACCTACCGGCCCTGGGAGCACTCGCATGACGATCGCCCCTTCTTGGCGATGAACTTCGCCGCGACGGTCGACGGGCGGGCGGCGATCGGCGGGGTCTCGGGGCCGATCGGCTCGGCCGAGGACACCGCGATGCTGGTCGGGCTGCGGACCCGCTTCGACGCGGTGATGATCGGCGCCGGCACGATGCGGGCCGAGCGCTACAACGACATCGGCAAGCGGCTCGTCGTGGTCGAGAGCGGGCCGCGGGGGAAAGCCGACCTTCCCGCGCTCCTACGCTCGCTGCACGAGGAAGGCGTGAAGGCGCTGCTGTGCGAGGGGGGGCCGACGCTTCACGGCGCGCTGCAGGCCGCCGGCCTCGTCGACGACCTCTTCCTGACGATCGCCCCGAAGCTGGTCGGCGGCATCGCGCCGCGCGTCCTCGAGGGCGACCTGCCGGGTATGGAGCCACTGGAGCTGGCCTGGCTGTTGGAGGAGGAAGGCGAGCTCTTCGCCCGCTACACCCGCTCCTGAGCACCGCCCCGGTACCGTTCCCCGACCGGAACCGAGGAGAGGACGCCGCAGTCATGGATTTCAAGCCGAGCCCCCAAGTCGAGACGCTGCGCGAGCAGATCCTCGACTTCATGGACGAGCAGGTCTACCCCCAGGAGCGGCAGATAATGGAGGGGCTCGACGCCGAGGTGGCGAGCGGCGTCCCCTACCCGAAGGTCCTGGTCGAGATCCGCGAGCGAGCCAAGTCGGCGGGGCTCTGGAACCTCTTCATGCCCGACGAGCGCTTCGGCCCCGGGCTGAGCAACTGGGAGTACGGCCTGCTCTGCGAGGAGATGGGGCGGAGCCCGGCCGCGGCGCCGATGGCCTTCAACTGCTCGGCGCCGGACACCGGCAACATGGAGATCCTCGCCGAGCACGGTACGGCTGAGCAGCAGGAGCGCTGGCTCGAGCCTCTGCTCGAGGGACGCATCCGCTCCTGCTTCTCGATGACCGAGCCGGAGGTCTCCGGCTCGGACCCGACCCTGCTGCAGGCGCGCGCGGTGCGCGACGGCGACGAGTGGGTGATCGACGGCCACAAGTGGTTCACCTCAGGTGCGGTCGGCGCCGAGCTGGCGATCGCGATGGTCGTCACCGACCCGGAGGCGCCGCCCTACGCGCGCGCCTCGATGATCTGCGTGCCCACCGACAATCCCGGCTTCAACCTCGTGCGGCCGATCCCGGTAATGGGGCATGACAAGGGCCCCGGGCACTGCGAGATCCGCTACGAAGAATGCCGCGTGCCGATCGCCAACCTGCTCGGCGAGGAGGGCAAGGGCTTCGCGATCGCCCAGGACCGGCTTGGGCCCGGTCGCATCCACCACTGCATGCGCGCTATCGGGACGGCGGAGCGGGCGCACGAGATGATGTGCCGGCGCGCCAACGAGCGCCAGGCCTTCGGCGGCCCGCTGGCCGACAAGCAGTTCGTCCAGGAGTCGATCGCCACCTCGCGGATGGAAATCGACCAGGCCCGCCTCTTGACGATGTACGCCGCGTGGAAGATGGACACCGAGGGCAAGCGCGCCGCCCGCCAGTCGATCTCGGCGATCAAGATCGTCGCCGCCAACATGGTGATGGAGGTGCTCGACCGGGCGATCCAGATCCACGGCTCGCTGGGCATGACCGACGACACCCCCCTCGCCGCCCTCTGGCGCTTCAGCCGCATGCTCCGCCTCGCCGACGGTCCCGACGAGGTCCACAAAATGGTCCTCGCCCGCCGCGAGCTGAACCGCTGGTCGAAGCGAGCCGAAGCCGAGGCGGCGGGCGAGCAACCCGAGCCCAAGCACGCCCCGCGGCCGATCTGAGCAGATTATCTGATCTGATAATCTATCCTTGTGACTGACCGGCAGGCGAAAGCAGAGGTTGGAGACAGGGATCCGCAGTTCGTCGCCCTGCTGGAGTCTGCGGCCCACCTGCAGCGGCCTCGCACCGCCGGGAGGCGCTGGTCTCATGCGGGCCGTCTGTGCGGCTAGCGACGCGGGCGCTCTCCCGGCGGGGGTCGGCTTCTCTCTTCGTTCCCCCGGGATCTTCGACGGCCTCGCTGCGCTCGGCCTCTCAATCTCAGAAGAACAAGGGGGAGGTTCTCCTATGAGCACGCTTGCCTTCCGCAATGTCGACGCTTCGCCGGACGATCCCATATCGCAGTGGCCCCAGGAGGCGATTCAAACCGCGCTCGAGCGCGGTGACCTTTCACACTGGCGCCGGTTGGCGACGGAGATCCGGGCAGACCCTTGGGGATTGGTTTCTCGCCGGGTCGAGGAAGTCCTCACCTATAGCCGACCGTACGGCGTAGCGAAGGCGATCGAGCGAGTGATCGAACAGACCCGCAAGGAAACCGAGCATTCGGAGCGCAAGACCGTTGCTGCCGAGATCGACAAACTCGTCCGCGAATCGGGCTTGTCCCGAACCGAGTTCGCGTCCCGAATCGGGACGTCCGCCTCCCGCCTGTCCACCTACGTCACCGGCAAGGTGACCCCTTCCGCAGCATTGATGGTGCGAATGCGACACGCCGCCGAGCGCGAGCGTGCGGGTCGAAAGCTGTTGGCAATGCCAGGTGATGGCCATCGTGCGAGCTGGAGCTGAAGCGCGCCGCCCCGATCGGTGGCGCCCTTGAGTTCGACCACACCTACGGCAGGTTGGGATCTGCCCGTTCGGCCTTAGTCGTTGAGGATTGCTCGGGTTCCGCGGCCGCCTGGGGATCGGCTTCCCCGTCAGTTTCAAGTGGATGTGATCCATTGGGCTTGGGCTCTGACTTGTTGGGGTCGACAGGGATCGGCGACTGATTGGATCTCTGCGTGGACGACCTGTTCTGGAACGAAGTCTCATGCGGCGTTTCACTGCCTGGGCGCGAACCGCGGGCGCGAGGCCGGTCGCCATCAGATGGCTTGGGATGCTTGGGGCCCCGGGGCTTTGTGTGAGAGGTTGAAGGTCCTGTGATGTGGTTCTTCTTGCCCATCACAGTGGTTGAACCTCGGTTTTTGCTGTCAGTTGCGTCCTTCCCACCACAGCTGATCAGCCCCGCAGAAAGGGTGGCGCAAATCAAACACACAAGTATCGCGATGGGACGTCGGATGTCGTGATTCATTTCTGCTGGCTCCCGTCAAAGCAAATGGAGGACTGGGCTTTACCCCAGTCCTCCATAAGACGTCTCCTACGAGCGACAGCTCGTTGCGATGACCTCAGTCGGTTCCGAGCAGCACAGCCGAGATCGAGGTGGTCCGGAAGTGCGGGTTCCCGCCGGTGTCAGAGCAGACCTGCGTGAACGTGCTGTTGCCGGCAGGCAGAACGCCGGTGACCGTGGTCACACCGCCGTTGGCGGTCTCAGAGCCTTCATTGCTGTCCGTATCCTGGAGCACCCCTGGGGTCGTTTCGGTGTCTGGGATGTCCGCACCGTTACGCGTGAGGCGACACGCAGCAGACGAACCGTCGCCATCTGCATGCATCGGGAGCTGCGAGATGAGCAAGACCCGCCCGGACCGCGGCAGATTCACGGTCACGGTCGCGCACGTGTAATCGGTAGTCCCGAAGCAGGAGATTTCATAGCCGCTGCGGCCTACCGTCAGCGCGGCAGCGGAGACCCCTCCGACCGTGTTTGCATTGGCCGCGCTCGGTACTTGGCCGAGACTCGACTCTTTGACCTTGTCGCCGGTGACCGCATCGTTGGCGATCTTGCCGGTGGTCACGGCGTTGTCGGCGATCTTGTTGGTCGTTACAGCGCCGTCGGCAATCCGGCTTTCGGTGACCGCGTTTTTCTTG
Organism: Solirubrobacterales bacterium; assembly: GCA_036802505.1. Taxonomy (GTDB): domain Bacteria; phylum Actinomycetota; class Thermoleophilia; order Solirubrobacterales; family 70-9; genus VRUE01. Next base: position 8,976 of record DAIRWC010000010.1, on the reverse strand, counting down.
ATCTTCCCGGCCGTCACAGCTTCTTTAACGATCTTGCCGGTCTTGATCGAGTTGGCCTTGATTTCGTTGGCGCCGATCTTCGTCGCTGCGAAAGCCGTAGCGCCGCCGAGCATTAGGAAGACAGCGATGGATGACATCACGTTCGCGTACGTGAGTCGCTTGCGTACTTGCTTCAAGAGGTCTCTCCTTGAGTCGCGGGAGGGAGGAGCGTCGAACGAGCCTCCCGGCCCATTGGCAGGGGTGATGGCGGGACAATCACACGTCAGCAGTCGCCCGTCAAGAGCCCTGGACCGGTCCTCGTTGAGAGCATCGCCTCAGTCGCGGCGCTCGGCGGCCTCGGCCGCCTCGGCAAGACGCTCGACCAGGCGGGCGAAGTGTTCTATTCCGGGGTCAACCTTGCCATACTGGCCAGCGGCGTAACGCGCGTAGACGCCTTCGAGGATGATCGCCAGCTTCCAGTAGCCGAGGGCGACGAAGAAGTCGAGTTCGGAGAGGTCGCGGCCGGAGCGCTCGGCGTAGCGGTCGCGCAGCTCAGCGCGGGTGGGGAAGCCCGGAGCCAGGTTGGCGGGCTGGCCGAGCGCGATCGGGCCTTCGCTGCCATCCTCGCCTCGTTCGGGCCAGTAGACCATCAGCAGGCCGACGTCGGCGAGCGGATCACCGAGGGTGCAGAGCTCCCAGTCGACCACCGCGGCGACCTCGCCGCCGGGCGTGAGGATCATGTTGTCGAGCCGGTAGTCGCCGTGGACGATCGTCGCCGGCCCCTGTTCGGGGATGCGCGCCTCGAGGCGCTCGTGCACCGCGTCGATCGCCGGCAGCTCACGCGTCTTCGACTTCTCCCACTGGCCCTGCCAGCGGCGCAGCTGGCGGGCGACGTAGTCCTCCTTGCGGCCGAGGTCGCCGAGCCCGGCCGCATCGGGGTCGACGGCATGGATGTCGACCAGGGTGTCGGCGACGCGCTCGCCGATCGCCCGCCGGTCGGCCTCGTCGGGGAACGCCTCGGCCTCGGCGAGGCCGCGCAGGATCGGCCCCTCGACGAACTCCATCACGTAGAACGGCGCGCCGTTGACGCTCTCGTCCTCGCAGAGCCCGACCACGGGCGCGACGGGCACCGCGGTCGGCCCCAGCGCCGAGACAACCTTGTGCTCGCGCCCCATGTCGTGGGCCGAGCCGAGCCGCTTGCCGAGCGGCGGCCGGCGCAGCGCCCAGCGCTGCCCGCCGGCGTCGCTGACGCCGTAGGTGAGGTTGGAGTGACCGCCGGAGATCCGCTCGAAGGAGAGCGGCAGCTCGACCGCGACGTGCTGCTCGAACCACGTCTCGACCCCACCCCGGTCGATTCCCTCCGGCGCCGTCGCCGGGCCGTGGGGGGTGCCTGTAGCCTCGTCGCCCATCGGGGCGCAAGCATATTCCGCGCGTCTGTATACGTAAGTATTCTGATGTATCGTGAAAATAGGATACGGCCGGAGAAAGTTCTAGACTTGCCGCCGTGGACGCCTACCGGAACCCCTACACGCCGGGCGCAGGCTCGCGGCCGGCCGCGCTCACCGGACGAGATGCGGAGATCGAGCGCTTCCAGATAGCGCTCGGCCGTCTCTCCCGTGGCGCATCCGAACAGGGCATCGTGATTCACGGACTCCGTGGAGTAGGCAAGACCGTCCTCCTCAACAAACTGGAGGAGGTGGCGACCGAGGCCGGCTGGGTGACCGCATTCTCCGAGGTGCGCAGGGGAGACGACTTTCGAGCTGTCATGGCCCGCGCCCTGTTCAATGCCATCCGCCAGCTCGACGCCCATCGGATCGGAAGCCACGTCATCGGCCGGCTCAAAGCGGCGTTTGCATCCTTCTCGGCAACCCTTACGACTGACGGGACGATCAGGTTCGGCTTCGAGGTCGCGCCCGCTCGCGGAACCGCTGACAGCGGAGACCTCGAGACGGACCTGGTGGAGATACTCCAAGAGTTCGGAGGTGCCGCGGAACATGGGAAGACCGGCGGCGCAATCCTGCTCGATGAGCTGCAGCTGGCGCGCCGAGACGACCTCGAAGCATTGGTTGCGGCCGTGCATCGGGCAAGTCAGAAAGCGCTGCCGATAGCAGTTGTGGTCGCCGGCCTTCCAACCCTTCCCGCCGCCCTGGCCGAGGCGAAGACGTACGCGGAGCGGCTTTTCTCCTTTCCCCGACTCGGGGCGCTGGAAGAGCGGGATGCGCGGGACGCCCTCCTTCTGCCGGCGCGCGGCGAGGGCGTTGGTTACGAAGACGAAGCCCTGGAGATGTTGCTCGATCGAGCCGGCGGCTACCCATACTTCCTTCAGGAGTGGGGACGCGGTGTCTGGGATGTCGCAGTGGCCAATCCAATCTCCGCGGAGGATGTCGAGGCGGCGATCCCCGAAGTCGAGCGGAAGCTCAGCCAGAACTTCTTTGCAATCCGGCTGGCGCGTGCGACGCCTGCAGAGCGTCGCTACTGTGCCGCAATGGCCGGCCTCGGCGACGGAGCCCAGGAGAGCGCGGCCATAGCGCGGTCGATGGGCTATACGAACGTGCGGGCGGCATCTTCGCTTCGCGCCTCGTTGATCGACAAGGGGATCCTCTACAGCGTCGGGCGAGGCGAGCTCGACTTCACCGTGCCCAGGTTCGCCGAGTTCATGCGCAGCTACGGCGCCACATCCGATCCCTTGACCGCGGCGAGCTGAAAGACACTCATCGCCACCTCGCAAGCATATTCCCGACGCGGATTCCGGCTCAACCCGTCGCTCGCCAATCGGCTGACGATCGGCTTCGCGATCGCCTTCGCTGTGCTGACCGGCCTGGCGGTGATCGGGGTCGCCCGCTTCCTGCAGCAGCGCCAGGACTACGAGAACGCCACGGCTCGCTCCTACCAGCGCGAGATCGTCGCCCGCAACCGCCTGGCAGAGGGAACCCACCCCGCTGCGGCACGCGCGGCAGTGCTCTCCCAGCAGCACCAGAGGCAGGCGCTCCGCGATGAAATCTCCAGCGAGACGCGCGACACGGCGCTGCTCGTCGGGGCGGGCCTGATCGCCGGCCTTACCGGGGCGGCGCTGCTCTTCACCGGGCTGATCTCATCGATGCGCCGACCGCTTGAGGACCTCGTCGAAGCGTCGGGGCGGCTGGCCGGCGGAGACCTCGACGCCCGCGTCCAGGTCGGCGGCCTCTCGGAGACGGCCACGCTGGGCAGCGCCTTCAACGAGATGGCCGACGAGCTGCAACGCCGCGCCGGAGAACGCGACCAGCTCGACCGGATGAAAGACGAGTTCGTCCTCACCGCATCGCACGAGCTGCGCAGCCCCCTCACCTCCGTGCAGGGATTCGCCGAGCTGCTGCTGCTGGAGCGCGAGAAGCTGGACCCGAAGCAGGCGGAGACGGCCGAGGTGATCCTCGACAACACCCGGCACCTGGTTCGCCTGTTGAACGACCTGCTCGACCTCGCCCGCAGCGACGCCGGCAGGCTGGCGATTCGGCCGGAGCAGACCGGCGCGACGGGGCTGATCGAGGACGCGGTGCGAGCGATGCGGGCACAGCTCGACGCCCGCGGGCAGACGCTGAGCCTGGAGATCGAGCCCAATCTGCCCCAGATCGAAGCCGATCGAGACCGGATTCGCCAAGTACTGGTGAATCTGCTTACGAATGCGAACGAGTATTGCCCGCAAGGAGCGAATATCGGGGTGAAGGCGCGGCGCGCCGGTGCCGAAGTGGAGATCGACGTGACCGACGACGGGCCGGGCATACCCGAGCAGCAACTGGAGCACATCTTCGAACGCTTCTCGCGTGGCGACGCCGGCGAGACCCAACGGGTCGGTGGCACCGGCCTGGGTCTGGCGATCTCCAAATCGCTGATCGAGCTGCACGGCGGCACCATCGACGCCGAATCGACTCCCGGCAAGGGATCCAACTTCCGCATCCGCCTGCCGACGATCGCCCCCGACCGGGTAGAGGCGAGCTGATGGCCAGGATTCTCATAGCCGACGACTCAGAGACCATCCTGCTGCTCCTGCGTACGCGCCTGGAGATGGAGGGCCACGAGGTTGCGACGGCGGTCGACGGCCAAGAGGTGGTCGACAAGGTCGGTGCCGCCGGCCCCCCGGACATCCTCCTGCTCGACGCGATGATGCCCGGCAAATCCGGCATCGACGCCCTCCGAGAGCTCCGCACCGCCGGAATCGAGACCCCCGTCCTGATAGTCAGTGCCCACGCCGAAGGCGACAACGGCACCGACCACGCGGACCTGTCGATCGGCGGCTACATCAGCAAGCCAATCGACTTCGACCAGCTTTTCGCAAAGATCGTCGCGCTGACTGAGCGCTAGCCGATCGTCTCAATGGGCGTCCAGAGACGGTCGACGGGAAGGGCGAAGATGCGGTCTTTCGAAGCGTAGGACCACTCTCCGGTATGCATCACTGCTCCGGCCACGAACGCGTCGCCCAGCGCGTCGCGAATGACCCGTAGTCCGGCCATATCGCGATCACCAACTCGGCTACCTGCCTTGATCTCGAAGGCGACCACCGAGCCATCGTCGCGTTCGACGACCAAATCGACCTCAGCGCCATCGTGCGTGCGCCAGTGCCCGATGGAGGCGATGCCATCCATCAACGACAGTTGCTTGCGCACCTCGCCTACGACGAAGGACTCGAACAGGTGGCCGAACTGCTGCAGGGCGGTCGACTCAAGACGGCCGAGCTTCTCAGCGGAGAGGCGCAGTAAGTGAGCCGCGAGACCTGAATCGACGACGTGCAGCTTTGGCATCGCCACAGCGCGTGCCCGCAATGTCTTGCCCCATGCGGGCACCCGATACACGAGGAACAGCGCTTCCAGGAGCTTGGTGTAGTTATCGGCCGTGCGCTTGTTCAGCCCAGCCCCGGCGCCGGCGGCCGAAACGTTGAGGATCTGCCCAGTCTGCGCCACCAGGCGGGTCAAAAGACCGGGCAATGTCGCCTTCTGCTGGATTCTCGCCAGCTCGGCCACGTCGCGCTCCAGGCACAAGCTCACGTAGTCGCCGAACCAGCGCGATCTTGCGGCAGCCGTCGCACGACGCAGCGCCGCCGGGAATCCACCGGCCACCACTCGTGCGACGTACTCGTCTCGCGTCGTCGAAGCCCGCTGTGCCGAAACGAGAGCGGCTGGTTCCGAGAAAAGAGTCGAGATGAGATTTACATTCACCCCGGCGATCTCGCTCTGAGACAGGGGGTGGACCGTCATCCGGTGCAGGCGCCCGGTCAACGACTGGGCCATGAGAGGAAGGGCATCGTGGCGGGTCGAGCCGGTGATCAGAAAGCGCCCCGGCGATCCATCGCGGTTCAGCTCAGCCTTGATCGCGTCAAGTATTGGTGGCACGTGCTGGTACTCGTCGATACAGACCGGCGCCCGACCCGAGACAAAGGCCGCGGGATCTTCGGCGACGGCTTCGCGCGTCGCAAGGTCGTCGAGATCGATCACACCGACTCCGCGGGAGGCCGCAATGGACCGCAGCAGGGTGGTCTTGCCCACCGCGCGTGGGCCGTGCAGTGCGAGGACCGGCTCTTCGGAAAGCAGTCTCTGCGCGACGTCCTCGATGCGGCGACTCACATGACCCGGTGGAAGACCCAAGCTTGTGCTCTGAGCATCTTTCACAATTGGAGGGTATCAACGTTCAAACTTAGAGGGTATGAACGCTCCCAATTGGAGGGGTCTAAACGGCGGAAATGGAGAAACTGACGGATCCTCCTGCTGACGCGATAACCGAATTGACCAGGCCCGGCCCCGCTACC
>DAIRWC010000010.1:0-3214 GCA_036802505.1 Solirubrobacterales bacterium | reverse complement strand
ACCTGAGCGGGGCCGGGCCTCCGAGGAGCGGGGCGCTATTCGAACGATTCATAGACGGGAAATGGGTGGGGCGAGCTGCCGGCTCCCGAGCTGGAAGTGCTGCCGGGCTTTCTCACAACCACGCAGACCGCGGTGACGGCCATCGTGCCGCCGGACCCGAACCGCAAGAAGCCGGTCGCCGTCCAGCCGGTCTGCTGGGGGCTTGGGCCGCTGTCGTTGACGAAGGCACGTTCGTCATCGCTCACGGTCGCACCGCCACCGATCGCGTAGGTGTCCGGGGGGCATCCGACGGTCGCGGTCGTCCCGTCGCTCGAGTTGCGCGCAAGCGGCACGGTCATGACCTGGTACTGCACGTTGGCGAGGGCGGCCGCGCTGATCCCGGTGAGCGTCCCCTGATCGATCTCGTTGCCGGTCAGCGAATGCTTCTTGATCTGACGACCCGTCAGCGTCTTCGCCTTGATCCGACTCGCGGCGATCGTCCGCGGCTTTATCCGGTTGCCGGGCAGCGAACCAGCCTTGATCTGCTTACCGCTGATCTTCCCAGCCGCGTAGACGGTGCCTCCAAGCGCAATGAAAAGCGCCAGGCAGGCGATGATGTTTGAGAAAGAAAGAGCCCTCCCTATTCGAGCGGTCATGTGCCTCCTTAGTGTTTGGAAGAGGCTGAAACCTATTGAATACCGAATCGGGAATTTGTAATTACCGAGAGCCTTGCTAAGGCCCCCGCCTCAGCTCTTGGCGATCTCCAGGCGGATCTCCTTGCCCTTCAGCTTCGTCCCGTCGAGGAACTCGACCGTGCGGTCGGCCTGGTCGGAGTCGACCTCGACGAAGGAGAAGCGGTGCAGGACGCGGATGTCGTGGATCGCCTCCTCGGGAAGGACTGCGCCCTCGCGCAGTGCCCAGCGCAGGTCCTCCTCCTCGATCCCGCTGCGCTCGCCGCGGTTGACGAAGAGCTTGACCGACTTGCCGTTGTCCGCCTTCTCGCCGGTCTCCTCGGGCTTCGCGTCCTCACCGGCCTCCTCGTCGACCGCCTCGGCTTTGCCGGGGTCGGCGGGCACCGGCTTGGCTCGCTCGCGGCGCCGCGGCCGCGGCGCATGCTCGATCCGCTCCTCCGGGCTCTCCCACTCGCCGATCGACGTCTTCACATCGCGCTCGATCCGCTCGATCTCGTCGCGCTGGGCGGGCGTGACGAAAGTGATCGCGCGGCCGGTGCGCCCGACCCGGCCGGTGCGCCCGATCCGGTGCACGTAGACCTCTGAGGAGGCCGGCACGTCGTAGTTGATCACGTGGGTTACGTGCTCGATGTCGAGCCCGCGAGCGGCGATGTCGGTGGCGACCAGCAGGCGCACCCGGTGGTCCTTGAAGGCGATCATCACGCCGTCGCGCGAGCCCTGGCTCATGTCGCCGTGCAACGCCTTGACGTCGAGGCCTTTGTCCTTCAACGTCTTCTCCAGCTTCGAGGCGCCGATTTTGGTCCGGCAGAAGATGATCGCCTGCTCCGGTTCCTCCGTCTTCAGCAGCTCCACCAGGCGCGGCGCCTTCTCGTTCGCGGGGACCTCGACGAAGGCCTGGGCGATCGCGTCCACGGTCAGCTTTTTCGGCGTGATTTTGATCGTCGTCGGGTCGTACATGTAGCTCTCGGCGAGCCGTTTGACCGGCGGCGGCATCGTCGCCGAGAAGAGCGCCGTCTGGCGCCCGCTCGGGCACATCCGCAGGATCTTCTCGACGTCCTCGATGAAGCCGAGGTCGAGCATCTCATCGGCCTCGTCGAGAACGATGTAGCGAGCCGCGGTGAGGACCAGTGAGCGGCGGCCCATCAGGTCCATCATCCGGCCGACGGTGGCGACCACGACGTGGGCGCCGGCGCGCAGCTGCGCCTGCTGCGATTTGATCGGCGCGCCGCCGAAGACGGCGACGATCTCGACGTCGAGGTGCTCGGCGTAGGCGCGCAGCGCCTGGGTCACCTGGATGCAGAGCTCGCGGGTCGGCGTGAGGACGACCGCCTGCACCTCGTCCACCGACGGGTCGACGTACTGGAGCAGCGGCAGCCCGAAGGCGGCGGTCTTGCCGGTCCCGGTCTGCGCCTGGCCGATCACGTCATGGCCGTCGAGCAGCTCCGGGATCGCTTTCTCCTGGATCGGGCTGGGCTCCTGGTAGCCGAGCTCGTCCAGCGCCTGCTGGATCTCCGGCGCCAATCCCAGATCCTTGAAGGGGATCACTTCGACGGGTCCAAGAGGAGCTTGCCGCTGGTGCGGCGGGCGATCAGGTCTTCATGCGCACGGGCGGCTTCGGAGAGCGGGTAGACCTCGCCGAGGCTGACCTCGAGCTTGCCGGCGGCGACGGCGGCGAGCAGCTCGGCGATCATCGGGCCGAACTCCTTGGGCCGCATCATCAGGTGGACGAGCCAGAAGCCGATCACGGACTTGGAGCCGCGGAGGAGCGCGGCGGTGGAGACATCGCGCTGTTCGCGCGAGGCGATGCCGAAGACGACCATGCGGCCGAGTGGAGCGAGCGCCGAGAACTCGGCGTCGAAGGCGTCGCCACCGCTCATGTGAAGCACGGCATCGACCCGCTCGCCGTCGTTGGCGGCGAGGATCGCCTCCTTCAAGTCCTCACTGCGGGAGTCGACGGTCGCGTCGGCACCGAGGCCTTCGACCAGCTGCCGCTTCTCCTCACTGGAGGCGAGGCCGATCACCTTCGCCCCGGCCTGCTTGCCGAGCTGCACCGCAAGCGAGCCGGTGCCCCCGGCGGCAGCCTCGACCAGCAAGGTCTCGCCGGGCTCGATCCGCGCACAACGCCGCACCAGGGCCATCGCGGTGATGCCCTGCAGGAGCAGCGCCGCGGCCTGGTCGTCGTCGACGCCGTCGGGGACCGGGACGAGCATCTGCTCGGTGACCACGACCTTCTCCGCGTAGCCCCCACCGCCAAGCAGAGCCGCGACCCGCTTTCCGTCAGCAGTGCGCCCACTCACCTCTCCACCGGGGATCAGCGGCAGCGACTGCTCGGCCAGATAATCGTTCTGGGTCGCATGCGTGTCGGCAAAGTTGACTCCCGACCGCGCAACCTCCACCACAACCTGCCCCTCACCGGCCTCAGGCTCAGGAAGCTCAACCAATTGCAGCTTCTCGGGGCCCCCGAACTCGTCGATCTGAATCGCTCTCACGGCGCCGAACCATAGTCGGCCGGGCAAGGTCAGCTTGAGAGGCGGGGTCGGGTG
>DAIRWC010000009.1:10450-19093 GCA_036802505.1 Solirubrobacterales bacterium | reverse complement strand
CCTCATGGAGCACCAAGGAAAGAAATGACGACCTTTCGCGAGATTGACGCGTTCGATGTGCTGCATGCCAAGCGTGCGTGGCCGTGGGTCACGTTCCACGGTGACCGCGTCGCGTTCGCTTCGGCGACGCACATCCTCACGCGCGGCCTCGCCGGGCCCGGGCCGTCGTTCCCGCTGCCGCCCGGTCGGACCGCCTTCGGCCCGGCCGGCCGCCAATCCGTGAAGCTGGGCCTACGCCGCTTCGCCGGCGAAGAAAGCGGCGAGTTGGAAGAGATCCCCCCCGGCGCCTGGAGGAGCCTGGAGATTCCGCCTGACGCGGCCCCCGAGCGATGGCGCGGCGTCATCAACGCCCCGCTACGCGTCTGTCTTAACCCGTAGAGCAGATCAGTCGGTCATCGAAAACAGAACACGCCGACTTCGGCGCTCGATAGAGCAGCGCCGTGATCTCTCCTGTCCGACTACCGGGTGTCCAAAGGCATGTGAAAGAGCAGCAAATTGGCGAGTAGGAGGACGAAGAGCAAGGCCACAATTCCGAGTACGCAACCCGCCACGCATACAACGACGATTAGCAATTCCTTGATCCAGCTTCTCTCGGCCATGTCTTCCTATGAGTAGATAACGTCGTCGTCAAGCAGTGTCGGAGCGTGCCTCCGCGACGCCCAGGCGAGTCCACTCCCACGCTGCGCGTAGAAGCAGGCCGACGGAAAAGACTGCCGCGTTAACGACGACCCCTGCGATCACGAACAAGAGGTACAACGCAGGCTGATCAGAGAAATGAGAGGGGCCGATGGACTCTTCGCGCCAGGGCGGCACATAGTCGGTCATGTTGTAGAGGTAGATGCTGACGGCGACCGGCGCAATCGCTGGGAGGAGAGCCCACCACCGATAGACCAAGAACACGCCGAAGACGACAAGCCCGTAAATCAGCCAATTGCTGTCGTCCCAAATATCTCCAAGGAAACCGGGCAGGCTGATGTCGTATGCGTGACCATAGGTGGAGGCACCGAGCGCCAGGGTGGTCGCCAAGGTGATTGCTACGCGGGAGCGGTCGGTCATCGGGTTCGTGTACCCCCTCACCGCAAGCTAGTTTCGCCGCGACCCGTCGGTCAGCCAGTAGTGGTCGTAGCGACCGCGAGCGGGCAGACGTAGGCGGGACCGTCGATGATGACCGACCACGGGTCCGGCGCCGAGTCGCGCGGGAATTCGACCCTGGCCCAGCGACCGGGCTCGAGCCCGCCGATGTGGACGCCCGAGCCTTCCTGACCGAAGCGGCTAAGCGAGATCGCAATCGGCTGCTTCGCGCGCGAGCCGAGCAGGGTGCCGTCTCGGGGCGGGGTGAAGAAGACTGGATTGCCCGGATTGCCGTCCAGTGAGCTGGGGCAGCCCGACGGGTCCACCGGAGCGGACGCCGGTAGCGGCCGCAGCCCAAGGGCGCCGATCAGGCTGGCGTCGGCGATTTCGCGTCGTTCGAGGTTCTGTCGCCGCAGTTCGCCAAGCGCCATGCCGAGATGACCGAAGCGTTCAGCCGCTTCCAGGTAGTCGCCGGCCGGCATCGGGGTGAAGACGCTTCCGCCCAGATCGGTTACGCGCTTGTCCTTGCCCGGTGCGTATTCGGCCGGGATCGGACCCCTGACCAAATCCAGCATCGCGTACTCGACCCGGCTGGTCGTCGCATCGTTCAGCTGCGGCCCGCGGCCGTCGTAGAGCTTGGCGATGTTGGGCGGGATCGCAAAGGCGACGCCGAGGGCGACGAATACGGCGACCGCTGGCAAGCGAGCGCCGACAAGCGCATCGGCGGCGATAAGGAAGATCAGCAACGTGCCGACGAAGATGTAGCGAGAGGAATCGGCGGCGCGGCCACCGAGCGCGATCAGGATCCAGTAGCTGACGGCCACCGCGAGGAAGACCCAGAGAGTCCTCGGCACGCCGCCACGCGAGATCCGCCAGACGAGGCCAACGACGGCGAGGGCGGCGAGGGCCGAACCCCAACCGGTGACTCCGGTGGTCGGCTCGAAGACGCCGGCGCCGGTCGGGTTGAGGCCGAACACCGAGCCCGCGATCGCGGCGACGGCGTTGGCCACCGTAAGCGGAATCAGCTTTACGTTCGCCAGTTCGATCGACGGCTGGTCGAAATGCCGCGCCCACAGCCACCAGGCGGCGTAGAGGGCCACCGGGACGAGGAAGATCCAGAGTCGGCGGAAGCGGTCGGGGCGCATCAGGACGGAGATCGCGATACCGACCGCGAAGGCGAGGCCGAGCTCGATCATCGCGATCGAGAGGACCAACAGGATGCAGGCGAGCACGTCCCCCCTGCGATCGCCGCGCCGCAGGGCGAGGATCGCGCCCAGGCCCAGGGCGAGCGCATAGATCGTGTGCAGGTCGAAAGCCCAGAGGAAGGACTCCCAGGCATAGCCGAGGAAGAGCAGCGAGAGGCAGGGCACCAACGCGACCAGCGCTCCCACCCGGCGCCCGGCAAGCTCGAAGAAGAGCGCGACGCAGGCCAGCACGCCGGCAATGTCGAAGGCGCGAAAGACCGCATAGTTGGCGCCGAAGACTTCGAAGATCCCCCGGTAGATCAGCTTGCCGAGGACCTGCAGGTGGCCGTTGCTCGGCGCTAGGAAGTATTCAAGCCCGTGCGAAGTTCTGATGTCCCCAGTCCCGTGAACCAGGTATTGGGCGTAGTAGAAGAGATCGTCGTTGACGAAGGTGAGACCGTCCCCGGCGATCATCAGCCAGGTCGCAGACACGCACATCGCCGCCAGGAGGACAAGCCAAGCGAGCCGCGTCCGGTTGGCGCTAGCCAAGCCGCCCCGCCCTAGCTCGTGCGTTTCGGCAGCATGAATTCAAAAGCGCCGGTCTGTTCCACGACTTCGAAATCATCGAAGATGTAGCGGACGAGCGGAGTTTCCGGTCGCGGCCTGCCGGCAAGCCATGCTCCCGCGACCGCTTCGTTTACGTACACGCAGGGACGCGGCGTGGCGCGCAGCTGGCGCAGGATGCGCTGCTGTTCGTGTTCGTCGAGAGCAAGCATCCAAGCGCTGGGGGCCGAAGGGCGGGGCGGATCGATCTGCGACCAGAGGTAGAGGCTGTCGACGTTCGCGAAGCCGATGAAGCTGGTGCAACGATTGCGGTGCAGCAACGTGACCATCCGTTCGTACGATTCCGCTTCGGCCGGAGGAAGGCGCAGACTCGTCGCCCCCGGGAACGGCAATGCCTTCTCTTCGCCGTAGACGAGACCCTTGGTGATCGTCGGCAGAACGAGCCCGTCGGCGGCGAACTTGACCCCCAGGGCGACGATCGCAACGGTCGCGATTGCGCCGAACCTCTCCAGCGACGCGGCGCCCCGTGCAGCGCTCCACGCCCGCAGCGAGTTCAGGGCGTCGGTGAGGCATATACCGCCGACCGCGACGAACATGACAGCCGCTATCCGCATCTGGCTGCCGGCGACGGGGTAGACCTGCAGCACCTCGGCCACCGCCAGCGCCGGCAGCAGAACGCGGATGAAGCGCTTCTGCGCGGACTCGACTGCGCCGGCGGGCGGGATCGTGGCGATCCAGGCGAGGACCACCGCGAGCGTGTCGGGGTTGCCGGGGGCCGGACCGAAGGAGAGGGGCGCCGCTTGGGCGATCGAGAACCAGATGGCCAGGCCGGCGACCCCCTTCGATACCCCAAACCAGAGCGGTGAGCTCGCTTCGCCGCGCGACCGCAACCACGAGACGATCGCCGCGGCGGCGATTGCGGCAATGCCCCAGTCGATCGCGGGGCCCGGCGCAAGCTGTATCGGGTTCACGTCGTGGATCCGCAGCGCCTGCGTGACGACGCCGTCGTACACGTCGGCAGGGCTCGACCCGTTGAGGAAGATGGCGCCGAGAATCGCGACGAATGCCAAGCAGAAACCGGCCGCGGCGGCAAGCAGCCAGCGCACCGTTCTCGCCTCGTCCCCCTCCTCCCCGCGCCGCTGACGCAGCGACCATGCCGCGGTCACAAGCGAGATCCCGGCGAGCACCTCGAGGACCGCGAGTTCGCGAACCAGCTGACCGGAGAGGTCGCGGCCGATCGCGACGAACGGCAGCACGAGGAAAGCCCCCACCAAAGGCCAGCGCACCCAGCGCCGACAGTAGAGCGGCTCGACAGTGAGAGCGGCGGCGAAGACGACCGCGGCCACCGCGTAGATGCCGAGGTTGATCTTCGTCAGCACCAGCGCGGCCAGCAGCGCCCCGCAGATCCCCCCCGCCCAGACGACGCGACGGGTATCGACCGCGGTGACGATGAGGGTGAAGACGGACAGCAGGCCGACCGCGAGCACCTGGGCATGCATCGGCTCCTGGCTGAGGATGAAGATGACGCTGAAGGCGACCAGCATCGCCGCCACCCCGAGCGCCACCCGGCCGCTGAGTCGCTGCACCGCCAGACCAAAGAGAAGACTTGAGCCCACCCAGATGACCATCACGATCGTGCGACTGGCATCGGTCGTCACGGCGTGACCGCTGAGCGCGAAGAGGCCGCCGAACAACTCGTAGTAGAACGGCCCGAAAGGCGTGTAGACGTCCTTGTAGAGCGTTTCCCCGTGGACGAAGGCCTTCAGCGTGACCAGCACGGTGCCCTCGTCGTCGTAGGGCGCGAACTGCGTGAAGAGCATGAAGTAGGCGGCAACGCTCGCCGCGATCGCAACGAGGGCATAGATGACGATGGCGCCCTCGGGAGACCGCGCCAGCTCGACCAGACGGGAGAGGGCCTTGCCGGACCGGCTCGGTGAGGTGGCGGTTTCGCTCACGGCGCGGGCACGATATATGGCGGCACGGTGGGGTCCGCTACCTGTCGAAGCGCAGGAGTGGGACGCGCCAGGCGGCCTCGGCGACGATCGAGCGGTCCATCTTGGACTTTCCCGCGCGGCGCTCGCGGAAGACGATCGGCACCTCGACCACCGTGAACCCCTTCTGGACCGCGCGGTAGGTCATCTCGACCTGGAAGGCATAGCCGCGCGACTGGATCGAGTCGAGGTCGATCGCCTCGAGCACCTCACGGCGAAAGCACTTGAAGCCGCCCGTGAGATCGTGGACGTGCATGCTCAGCACGAGCCGGGCATAGGCGCTGCCGCCGCGGCTGATCGCCCGCCGTAGGGCGCTCCAGTCGCCGACGCCGCCGCCGGGGACGTAGCGCGAGCCGATCGCCAGATCGGTGCGTTCGCCGGCCTCGAGCAGGCGCGGCAAGTAGGCCGGATCGTGGGAGAAGTCCGAATCCATCTCGAGGACCAGGCCGGCGCCCCCGGCAAGCGCCCGCTTGAAGCCGGCGATGTAGGCCGGGCCTAGGCCTTCCTTGCGCGGTCGGTGCAGAACGCTGACGGCCTCGTGCCGCTCGGCCAGGCGGTCGGCGATCTGGCCGGTTCCATCGGGTGAGCTGTCGTCAACGATCAGCACCCGGGCCGTCGCCGGGAGCTTTGCCAGCACCGCCTCGGCGAAAGCCTCGATGTTGCCGGCCTCGTTATAGGTGGGCAGGACGAGCCAGGGCGGCCCGTGTGGCGCAGACTGCGGCATCGCCGGGATGCTATTTGCTGTGGCGCGAGGGGGTCACGGCCGCGCCCGCCCACCGGTGATGCCGACGAACGCGTGCCAGGCAGGCTTTGCGTGGTATCGCTGGGTTTCGCGGAAGAAGCCGACGGAATCGCAGAAATTGCAGTAGTAACGCGAGTCTTTCCAGGTAAACCAGTAGACGGCCTTGAGGTTTAGGCGGTAACGATTGTCCAGCAGGAAGCGGTAGGCGCCACGGAGTTCACGCGCCTGGCCGGCGATGCCCTGCTCAAAGGCAACGATGTTGGGGTCGTTCTGCGAGCCCCAGCCCATCTCAGTGATGTACAGGCCGGCCCCGGGGTCGTGGTTTTCGAGAAGGACCGCGTGTATGTCTTCGACCATCGCTTCCAAGTCTTCGACATGGAAGGCGTACGGATGCAGGGCAACGGCGTCGAAATAGTGTCGGATCCCCGGGACTTCGTAGAGGGCGGAGAGGAAGTCGGCCGCCGACATTCCCCGCTTGCCGCTCTCATCGGGTTCACCGAAGAGACCAGAAAGGAGGATCTGCGCCCGCGGATCAGCCGACTTGATCGCCGGGTAGCTGAGCTTCAGCAATCGTGCGTAGCGAGTGGGAGAAACCGGGTAGGAAAAGTAGAAGAAGTTGGCCTCGTTCCAGATCTGCCAAGTGTGGATTGGCATCGGCCTGCGGATCACAATGCCGTCTTTATTGGCTGCGGCAGGCGTGTGTTCGGCCCAGAATTCGCCGCCCGGGCCATAGCGCTTGACCGCAGCGTTGACGAATGCCGTCCATCCCTGTCGGGCCACGGCGCTGTCGATCGGGAGGGTCGTGTTCTTATGGCTCAACCAGCGAGGAACGCCAGATAGAAAGGGAAGAACCTGCAATCCCTGACTGGCAGCGGTGGCGATTTCGCGATCCGTGCCTTCCCAGTTGAACCCGCCAAGCCTCGCGGGCTGCACGCTTTCCCAACCGATCCCGAGCCGAATGGTGCCGATGCCTCCGGCCTGCATGTAGCGAACGTCTTCTTCCGAGAGGATCGCCTGCGGGACGATGCCGAAGAAGCTGCGCGGCGCGGCCTGGGCAACACCGGGCGAGGAGAGCGACACGATCGCGGCAACGACAGCGATTGCCATCGCGGTGAAAGCAGTGGCGATCGACGCTCTTCTCATTCGCATGCTCATCTCCTCGGCTCAACCCTGATCGGTCAGCGAAGTCGCGGTGGTACGGGGCGGCGGCACTCTAAGGCTTACGATCGGCGGCAATGCAGGCTTCGAGCCGAATGCCCGAGTCCGAGTTGCACGCATGGAGTGCCCGGCTCGACTCTGCCGGGTGGCCCGATGTCGGCGGACTACCTGTCGCCGAGCGCGATCGCGCTGTCAAGTTGCTCAGCGACAAGGTCCGCAGGCGCTGGGTCGCCTCGCGCTGGGCGCTGCGCGAGGTGCTCGCCCGCTACACCGGGCAGGAGCCGGCGGAGATCGAGCTGCGCTGCGGCGGGCGGGGCAAGCCGATGCTTGCCGATCCCGATGCGCCGCTTCGCTTCAACCTCAGCCACTCCGGCGAGCTGGCCCTGATCGCGGTCGCCGGCGGGCGGGAGGTCGGTGTCGACGTCCAGGCGATCGGCGACAAACCGGCCGAGTTCTACGCCGAGTGGACGCAGCGCGAGGCGGTCGCCAAGTGCCATGGCACCGGCCTCTGGGCGCCGCTGCCGGACGCGCCGGTCGCCGTCGCTCCCCTCGATGCGGGAGCCGGCTTCGCGGCGGCGATCGCGGTCGCCGGCGACGCGGTGCCGCCGCTGCGCCGCTTCACCGCCGAGCCCGGCTGAGCGCTCAGTAAGTGCCGCCTAGCTTGCGGTGGTCCCAGGTCGCCGTGCGCAGTGGCTTGAAGTGAATCGCGACACGCTTCGGCGCCTGCGCTTCGAGCGCCGCCTTGGCGTCGCCCTGCACCGAGTCGATCCCCTCGGCGTAGCGCAGGGTCAGCTCCTCGGCGAAGCCAATCACCGTCTCGAAGTCGCGGTGCAGGTCCGCCTCGGCCTCGATCATTGCGCCGCGCAGCTCGCCGTACTCGTGACCGGTCTCGATCAGGAGCGTGGCTCGCGGGTCGCGTTCGAGGTTGCGGACCTTCTGCGACTTGGCGTAGGTCCAGATCCAGATCTCGCCCTCTCGCGGGACGAACCAGAGCGGCATCGAGTGCGGGAAGCCGCGCGGCCCGTTGGAAGAGACGATCGCGACCCGCTCCGCATCCAGCAGCTCGAGCAGCTCCTCGTCGCTCAGCCTGATCTGGTCGCGGCGGCTCATCGGCGGGACTCTACGGCGCCGCGGTCGAGGTTTGAACCGGCATGCGCCTCAAACCTCGACCGCGTCCCTGTCTGCCGGGCGGAACGAGCGCCGGTAGGCGGTCGGCGTCGTCGCGGTCGCGCGGCGGAAGTGCTCGCGCAGCGAGGCCGCGGTGCCGAAGCCGGCACGCCAGGCGACGTCGTCGATCGGCAGGTCCGATTCCTCGAGCAGGCGCCGCGCCTCTAGCACCCTCTGGGAGAGCAGCCAGCGCAGCGGCGTGGTCCCGGTCTCCTCGCGGAAGCGGCGGGCAAAGGTGCGCGGGCTGACGGCGGCGTGACGGGCCATCGCGGCGACGTCGAGCGGCTGGGCGAGGCGCTCGGCCGCCCAGCGGCGGGTCGGGTCGAGCGAGCCGGATTCCTCCGCCGGGGGGCGCTTGATGAACTGCGCCTGGCCGCCCTCGCGGTGCGGCGCGGCGACCATGCGGCGGGCGACCCGCTCGCCGGCGGCGACGCCGAAGTCGCAGCGGACGACGTGGAGGGCGAGATCGATGCCCGCGCTGAGCCCGGCCGAGGTCATCACCTCTCCTTCGTCGACGTAGAGCGCGGCCGGGTCGACCTCGACGCCCGGGAAGAGCTCGGCGAGTTGCCGGGCATGGGCCCAGTGGGTCGTCGCCCGGCGGCCGTCGAGCAGGCCGGCGTAGGCGAGGGCGAAGGCGCCGGTGCAGACCGAGAGGATGCGAGCACCGCCCGCCGCGGCCTCGCGCAATGCCCCGAGCACCGCTTCCGGTGGGCGGTCGAGGACGGCGAAGTAACCCGGGACCACGACCGTGCCGGCGGCGGCGAGC
>DAIRWC010000009.1:0-10440 GCA_036802505.1 Solirubrobacterales bacterium | reverse complement strand
ACCTCCTCGAGGAGCGCCTCGAGGTCGTGCCGCGGGACGAGCTCGAAGCCGCTCGTGGTGGCGACGGCCGCGCCCCCGGGGGAGCAACAGGCGACCTCGTAGAGCGGCGTCCCGTCATCGGCCGAGGCGGCGATGAAGACCTGCGTCGCGGCCGTGAGGTCGAAGGCGACGAGGCCGTCGAGGCAGAGCGCGGCGACCCGGTGCGAATTGCCCATGGCAGAAATCTATCTAACATTGGCAATCCTGCCACTCGACAGGGACGGCGCCGAGCGCCAGAATCGAACCATGAAAATCGCAATCCTCCTCTTCGAGAAGCTCGCCGCCCAGGATGCAGTCGGTCCCTACGAGGTGTTCCGCTGCGTCCCCGGCTGGGATGTCCGATTTGCCGGTCTGCGCACCGGCGAGGTCCGCTCCGAAGGCGGCCTCGGCCTGCTAGTCGACCAAACCCTCGATCAGACCAGCGAGGCCGACGTGGTGCTCGTCCCCGGTGGGCGCGGCAGCGACGCGCTGCTTGAGGACGAGGCCGTGCTCTCCTGGTTGCGCGAGATCGACGCGACGACGAAGTGGACGACCTCGGTTTGCACCGGCGCGCTGATCCTCGGTGCCGCCGGCCTGCTCGCCGGCAAGCGAGCGACCTCCAACTGGCTCGCCCTGGGCGAGCTGGCCCAGTACGGCGCCGATCCGGTCGGCGGTCGCTGGGTCGAGGACGGCAAGACGATCACCGCCGCCGGCGTCACGGCGGGCATCGACATGGCCCTGCACCTGGTCGGCCAAGAGGCCGGGCCCGAGGTCGCCCAGGCTGTCCAGCTCGGCATCGAGTACGACCCCGACCCGCCCTTCAACTCGGGCTCCCCCGAGAAGGCGCCGGCGGAGATCGTCGAGCTGGTCAGGTCGGTCAGCCGCGCAGCCACCTGAGGCCGCCCGC
The DNA here is from genome assembly GCA_036802505.1 of Solirubrobacterales bacterium. GTDB lineage: Bacteria > Actinomycetota > Thermoleophilia > Solirubrobacterales > 70-9 > VRUE01. Next base: position 9,515 of record DAIRWC010000009.1, on the reverse strand, counting down.
GCCCCAAAGTTGACCTCGGGTCGTCACACAAGTTTTTGATTCTGCGCGCCACGCGCGCGTCTCGACCACGTAGCTTGGCCGCATGGAGCTGCAAGCGATCGATTCCGGGCCCGCGGTGCGTCCACCGGTCGGTGATATCGTACGTACGGATAGTTCGACTTACGTACGTACGCTTCTTCGACTGGAGGATCCGATGGCGCTCACCGCGTCGAAACTGCGAGCCAACGTCTACCGACTGCTCGACCAGGTTCTGGAGACCGGCACGCCGCTGGAGATCGAGCGCAACGGCAGGTTGCTGGTAATCGCGCCCAAGGAAGCGAAGAAAAAGGGGTCGAAGCTGGACAACCTGCCCCGGCGCAAGGGCTTCATCGTCGGCGATCCCGATGAGCTGATCCACATGGACTGGTCCTCGGAGTGGAATCCTGATCCAAATTGACACCCATATCGTCGGCTGGCTGTACGAGGGACAGGCAAAGCGGATCCCGCGGGCCATTCGAGCGCGCCTGGAGAAGGAGGCGGTCGCCGTCTCGCCGATCGTCGAACTGGAGTTGACCTACCTATACGAAATCGGACGGGTCTCCGAACCTGCCTCGGCCCCGCTTTCGAGCTTACGACGCGAGCTCGGCCTGCAGATCGCCGACGTATCGCTTGCCGACCTGATCGAGGCGGCGACCGGCATCTCCTGGACGCGCGATCCCTTCGACCGGCTGATTTCCGCCCACGCGATCGTCGCCAACGCTCCCCTCGTCACCGCGGACGAGACCATCCGGGAGCACCTTCCCCTGGCAGTCTGGGACTGACGAGCGCCTCGGCTATCTGAGCCGGAGCCGGCGTCCGACGCGGCCGCCGGGAATCGCCACGAGCAGGTGCGCCTGCGGGCGTTCGCGGAGGCCGATCAGCGTGCGGCCGCGCGAACCGAGGCCGAGGGTGAAGGTATGGGAGCTGCCGCCGTTGAGCTGGAAGGCGCGGTGGCCGAGCAGGCGCCGCACCATCCTCGTCCTCAGCACGTGCCTGCGCCCGCGGCGTACGACGTAGCGCTGCGGGAGCCGCGCGCGGACCAGCAGCTGGCCCGGGCAGGCGACGCCCACCGGCCATTCGCAGCGCACGCTGATCCGCACTCCGTTGCCGACCGATCTCGTGCGCAGCACCGAGATCGGCACCGGCACGCCGACCGTGCGGCAACCGAGCAGCTTGTCGGCCCCCGGACCGATGTTGAGCGCATAGACGCAGAGGCGCTGCCTACCGCTGCCGACGACAGGGAAGCTCGAGTCGAAGCCGTGCGCGGCGCCGGCGCGGGGAAACAGCGCGCGCAGGTCGGAGCGTTCCTGGCTCGCGATCGGGCCGAGTTCGTACCCGGAGGCGCCGCCTTCGTCGACCTTGCCGCCGAGGTAGGCGCTGATCGCGACCGGCGCCTTCGGCGCGTTCGGGTCGAAGGCCCAGCCGGATATCTGCACCTGTCCCGGAGCTGGCGAGCCGGCGAGGTCGAAGCTGCCTCGCGGGCTGTCGCTGGAAGACGTCCCGCCCCCCGCCGTCGCGCCTTCGACGTAGTTGTTGTCGATGTTGATCGTCACCCCGCCGTAGGTCTCGTTGTGCCCGCCGTTGTACTGGTGGATCCGGTGGCCCACCCAGGCTCCGGCCGGGACATAGGGATCCGAGGCGGCCGAAGCGCGCCCGTTCCAGTTGGCGAACCAGATCTCATCCGGCTCGAGGTAGGTGGTGCCGTACTTGGCGCCGAGATCGGCGATGCCCGAGGCGCCGCTGCTGTAGACGCCGGACTGGTAGCCGAGGGCGTGCAGGCGCGCCGTCCAGGCGGCGAGGAAGCTCAGCGTCGCGTTGCTGGCGCTCGACGTTCGCGAGTAACTCTCCATGTCGAAGTAGATCGGGCTGCCTTCGCCGATTCCGGCGATCCGCGCCTGGTCGACCGCGTCGGTCGCCGCTTCGGTCCCCTGGGTCGTGGCGGTGAAGGTCGAAGTGCTCAGCTTGGCGCAGGAGCTGCAGCTCGAGGTAGGCGCCTGCAGGCCGACGTAGGTCGGGATCAGGCTCCATTCCGCCGCGGTCTGTTCGGCGACCCAGCTCGCGGTCAGGTTCGGCTGCGAGCAGCCGCGGTTGACGCCGCCGATGTAGACGCCGATCGCCCGGTAGGGCGATCCGCCCCAGGCCGACATCGAGCCCCGCGAGGGCGCCGTGCAGGCATCGAAACCGAGGCCGGTGTACTGCGAGGCGGCGGAGATATGGACGGGCGGGACCCGACTCGCGCGAGCGCGAGCGTGAGCGTGAGCGCCGGGGTCGACGAGGATTGCCCGCCGCCGTCCCATCGCGCCCGCCGGACAACGCTGCACGGATCCCGGCTTGCCCAGGTAGACCGCCTTGCGGTCCAGGCGCACGCACATATGGGGACGCTCGGCCAACCGGTAGACCGGCCATCCCGCGGGCACGCCGACCTTCTCACCACGAAAGTGGATCGTCCTGGCGCCGGCGCTCGCAGGCAGAAGCGCCGCGAGCGCGAGCAGGCATAGAGCGACACGCCGCATCTACCCCCCAACAATTCCATCCCGCGAGGGTTTCGGCGAGTTAAGGCGCGGGCCGCAAGAGAACGCTCAGACAGGCACGAGGTCGAGCTCGCGCCAGGGGCCCTCGCCGGCCATCGGCTGGGTGCGACCCTCCAGCCAGTCGGCCTGGAGGTCGTCGTAATGGGGGCTGGCGGGGTGGCCGGACTGGCCGGTGAACATCTGCCAGCGCGAGCGGCCGGGGTCCGTCGGGTCGCCGACCATGCGCCAGCTCGGTGCCCAGACGGCTTTGTATGGGTCGTTGGGGTCGTAGGCGATCTGGCTCACGGTCTCCTGCGCGCCGCCGGCACGCAGGCTGCGGTTGAGCAGCTTGCGCAGCAGCGGGTTCGCCTCGCCCAGCGGGTGGGGGAACTCCATCTCGTGGACGTGGCCCCAGCGCCAGCCCTCGGGGTCGGGCCCGAAGCGCTCGCTGAGGTCGTCGAGGGCGCCGGACAGCGCCTCCAGCACGAGACCGTCCCAGGGGCGCCCGATCAGCTCCTCGTCGCCCTCCTCCCAGAGCTTCATCAGGTGGGAGTGCCAGCGCCAGGGCGAGGTGACGTGCGGGGTGAAGCCGTTGTCGGCGCGGTCGAGCCAGCGCTCGCAGAGGTCGCGGTCGCCGATCGCCGCGCGGGCGAGCTCACGGCCCAGTCGCAGCAGGAAGGCCTGGTAGATCGTGCCGGCGATCGTGTCGGGGTCGAGCCGGCCGTCCCAGCTGCGTAGCCGCTCGAGCGCGCTCGTCTCGCGCTGCCCGCCCGGGCTCAGCCGGCCGAGCCGCCTCGCGGCCTCCAGCCCGGGGATCGAGAGGTTGTCGGACTGCATCGCCTCGAAGCTCTCGATGTCGTGCGCGTCGCTCGCGCGCAGCAGTTCCTCGATCCGCCGCGCGCGGAAGCCGTCGAGCCAGTCGCTGGTGATGTGGTGCGGGTAGTCGTCGCCGACGATGCGGTTATTGGCGGTGACGAGGAAGCCGCTCTCGGGGTCGACGACCTCGGGCAGCTCCTCATATGGGACAGCGCCCTCCCACTCGAACTCGCCCTCCCAGCCCGGCTTGGGCAGATCCGGGCAGCCGCCCTTGCGCAGTGGCAGGCTGCCGATCAGCTTGTAGCCGATCGAGCCATGGCGGTCGGCCCAGATCAGGTTGGAGGCAGGAGAGGTGTGGCCCTCCAGGCTGGCGACCAGATCCGGGCCGGAGCGGATCCCATGCAGATCGAACATCCCCTTGAAGGCGGTCGGCTGGTCGAGGCTGATCCAGCGCAGGGCGAGCGGCTCGGCTTCGTCGGCGCCGAGCGCCGCGTTGACGAGCGGGCCGTGGTGGGTGATGCGGACGTCGAGCAGCTCGGGTGCGTCGCGGCCCTTGACGACGATCTCCTCGCGGACGATCTCGAGCGGTCGCCACGCGTCTTCGAACAGGTAGCTGTCGCCCTCGACCCGCTCGACGAAGAGGTCCTGGACGTCGGCCATCACGTTGGTGAAGGTCCAGCAGACGTCGTTGTTCTGGCCCATGTAGACGCCGGGCATGCCCGGCAGCGAGGCGCCGCGAACGGTGCGATCGCCAAGCGTGAGGCCGACCTGGTACCAGATGCCCGGCATGCTCTGCGGCAGGTGGGGATCGCCGGCGATCAGCGGCGATCCGGTCGCGCTCAGCGAGCCGCTGACGGCCCAGTTGTTGGAGCCGCTAGCCTCGGCGGCCATGCCGATCGAGCGGCGCACGGCGTCGATCTGCTCGGCGAGGCCAAGGCCGTCGCCGGACCACGGTTCCTTGGTCACGACCGGGTTGCCCGCCGGGTAGGCGGGGTCGAGCTTCGCCGCCAGCTCGGGACCCAGCTCGCGGGTCATGTCGGCGCGCAGCAGCTCCTTCTCCCAGTTGGTCGAGAGCCCGAAGGCGAGCAGCTTGCCGAGGCCGAGGATGTCGGCCGGGCGCCAGGGCTCGAACCCGAGCCGCAGCAGCTGCATCTCGAAAGGCAGCGCCTTGGCGCTCGCCGCCGCCGCGTTGACGCCCTCGCAGAAGCGCTCCAGCAGTGCGAGCAGCTCCGGATCGAGGCTCGCCGCCTCGCGCTCCGCAGTGCGCCGCATGCCCAGGGTGCGCATCAGTCGGTCGACCGGGAGACCCTCCTCCCCGGCGAACTCGGAGACGCGGCCGGAGAGAGCGCGACGGTAGAAGTCCATCTGCCAGAGCCGGTCCTGACCGTGGCAGAAGCCCTCGGCGAACCAGAGGTCGGCCGCGCTCCCCGCCTCGATGTGCGGAACGCCCCAGCGATCGCGCCGCACCCGCACCGGCCCTTCCAGCCCGGCCAGCTCGATCGTGCCCTTCTGCTTGGGCAGCGGCCGCCGTGCCAGCCAGTGCCAGGCAGCAGCAGTCGCTGCCGCGGCCAAGCCGGTGCCAGCCGCCCCGGCCACAATTCCCGCTCGCGCCGCCTTCCCACCGTTCATCCGCTCACCTTACTGGCTGCCTGGCCAGTTTTGCTTCCAGTCTCCCTACTCCCAGACGTCACCCGGCAGCCGGCCCTCGGCGTCGAGCTTCTGCAAATGCGCCTCCATGACCAGGGCCGCGGCTGGTCGCAACTCGGTTGGGACGTCGCTCCAGGCCGCGGCCAGCAGCGCTTCCTTGGAGCGCTCGCCGCTATCCAACGCCTCCAGCAAACGCCGCTCGCGCATCTCGCGGTGCTCGACGTACTCGGCCAGCTTCGCCGCCGGATCCGTGACCCAGGGGCCGTGGCCGGGGCAGATCAGCTCGATCGGCTCCGCCTGCAGCAGGCGCAGCGAGTCCATGTAGGCGGCGAGCGAACCGCCGTCCGGGGGGACGAAAGTCGAGCCCTCGCCCAGCACCAGGTCGCCGCTGAAGCAGACGCCATCGCCGGTCAGGAAGCAGACGTGGTCGGCGGCGTGCCCGGGGGTAGCAAGCGCGCGCAGGCCGCCGTATTCCTCGCCGTCACCGGGCAGCACGGCCTCGCCCAGCCGCTCGGCCCCAGCCGCGTGATCCCCATGACTATGAGTGAGCAGGACGACCCCGATCCCACCCCGCTCCTCTGCAGCGGCACGCACCGCATCGAGGTGACCCGCATCATCCGGCCCAGGATCGATCACCGTGCAGGGGTCGGACCCGTAGAGATAGGTGTTGGTCCCCGCCAGCGTCATCGGCCCCGGATTAGGCGCAACAACCCTGAGAATCTCCGCGTGCCCAGGTGCTTGGTCCCCCTCATATGTCACGTTGATGACCCTATGGGGTCATAAAGGCGACAGAAGTTCTCGCGGAGGCTAGGCAGCGCTTGCGGCCACTTCCGCGGCGATCGCCTCGCGCGCCTCGTCGGGCTCGAGCACGACCAGGTCTCCGGCCCCGCGCAGGATCTCGCGCACCAGCCACGAGGTCCCCGCGTAGGGCAGCTCGACGACGACCGCGCCGTCGGCCAGCTCCTCGACCACGGTGCGCTCCTCGCGCAGCCAGCGGGCCCGCTCGGGCGAGACCCAGACGCGGGCGACCTGGGCGGTCGGGACCTCGCCGTCGGTCATCCAGCCCTCGACCCCGGCCAGCTCTTCGACCTCCTGACGCGGCTCGTAGCTCTCGCTGCTCGCCACCGCCTCCTTGACGCGGTCGAGCTTGAAGTGGCGGATCCCCTCTTTGGTCAGGTCGAAGCACTCGACGTACCAGCCCTCGCGCCCGTTCTCCAGCCGGTAGGGCTCGACCCGGCGCTTGGTGAACTGGTCCTCGTTCTCCTTGTAGTACTGGATCTCCAGCACGCGACGCTCGGCTATCGCTTCGTTGACGACGCGCGCCACCTCGGTGTCGCCGCCGCTGCCGGAGGCGATCTCCAGGCCCTCCTCTGAGGGGTCGTGGCCGAGCGCTTTGACGATCTTCTCGCGGGCGCTCTGCAGCCCGCCCTGCGGCAGGTGGTCGCCGAAGAGGTCGATCGCGGCGACCAGCGCCTTTGCCTCCAGCGGCAGCAGTCGAGCCGGGCGGGCGAAGTTGTCGCCGTAGGGCTCGGAGTCGACCTCGATCTCGTCGCCGCGCACTTCGGCGTAGAGCACGTAGGTGCCACCGCCGAAGTTGACGACGTTGAGCAGGTCGATGTCCTCCTGCAGCTCCTCACCGGTCAGTTCGAGCCGCCGGCGCAGATCGGCGACGCTGAGGCGCTCGCCTTTCTTCGCCGAGTCGATCAGCATCCCGGCCAGGGTGACGAGGCGGGCGAAGCGCTCCGGGCGGATCGCTGCCTCGCCGCGCCCGTTGCTGCGCGAGCGCGGCGGCGCCTCGCGCAGGGGGCGCTCGACGGTCTCGGCCGGTTCGAAGTCGCTGCGGTGGCGGTCGTGGAGCAGGTCGAGCCGCTCACGGGCTTCCTCGCGCAGCTCCTCGGGCTCAAGCACCTCGGCGTTCTGGCGCCAGCGCAGCACCCAGGCGATCAGCTCGCGCGGCGAAGCGTAGTCCGTCTCCAGAACCGAGCCCTTGCCGGGGGCTTCGTCGGCCTTGCGCGCCGGGCGCAGCTCGCCGTAGCCGCCGAAGTCGCGCTCGATCAGCCAGGCGATCCGGTCGCGGACGAAGATCTTCGCGGTGCCGCGGATCTCCCCCAGCTGCCAGTCGGCGCGCTGCCCGTAGTCGCGGCGGTCGAAGTCCTCGGGCGGGGAGAAGTCGTGCTCGGCCTTGGAGGCATAGCCGACCTTGCCCTGGATGCGGGAGAGGCGGAAGACGCGGACGGCGTCGCGCTCGTGCGAGAGGCCGATCAAATAGAACTGGCCGGAGCGGAAGACGAGGTGGTAGGGGTCGACCTTGCGCTTCTCGGTCTCGTCGCGCTCCATCGTGTAGTAGGTGAACTCGATCGTCTTGCGGCGCGAGATCGCCGTCTCGATCTTGGAGAGCCGCTGGGAGAGGTCGCGGCCGCCGGCCGACGCGGTCATCGCCATCTCGACCGGCGCCCGGTCGCCCTCGCTGACCGGGTTCGGATGGCCCCAGGCGACCTGCTGCAGGGCGAGCCGCAATGGCTCGGCGTAGGCGAAGCCGCCATCGGTGAGCAGCGAGAGCGCCGTGCTCAGCGAGGCCAGCTCCTCGTCCTCGAACTTGATCGGATCGAGGTAGAAGTTCTCGGGGGGCAGCGAGTAGAGCTCGGCCTCGAAGAAGCCCTCGCCGGGTTTCTCCACCCCGAGCTGGATGCCGAGGCTCTCCAGCTCGGCACGATCGGCGTAGAAGCGACGCGCGAAGGCGTCGTCGTTCATGTCGCTGTAGCCCTCGACCTCGCGCTTGATCTCCAGCGCCGAGACGGGTCTGCCCTGCGCCATCAGAAAGGAGATCAGCGAGAGCTGGCGGATCAGCTTCTCGGTGTCCTTTGCCACGAGCCCAGGATAGTGAGGGCGACCTGGCGAACCCCCCGCCCCGACCGCCGCAAACCCGCATTTTGGCCCATTCGAGCGGGATAGAGTGCGCCTCGCATGGACATCCTTCGCAACCTCTTCGGCAACGTCACCAACGGGATCATCCGCCTCGCCGTCGCCGCGGGCATCCTCTTCTGCGCCTATCTGTTCATCGTCAAGCCGGTCCTCAACACGACCGAGGAGGCCTTCCACTCATCCGGCCTGGACCAGATCGGCAAGACGCTGAACACCGTCAACGTCCAGGTCCAGCGGCAGATCCGCCACTCGTTCAAGCTGACCAAGTCCCAGGGCGGCAATCCGCAGCGGCTGATCCACTGCATCAAGCACGCCGATCAAAACATCGAGCGAATCGAACGCTGCACCAGACGCTTCTGATGGCTGCCTACCTGGCCCCAGCGACCTACGAAACCGCGGCTAGCGCTTTATCGGGAATCGACGCTCCCGGATACAACAGCAGGCCGCCGTGCCGATGACCCAGGCGGTCGTCAACGGTAATGCCACCTCGTTTTCGTCCAGCTTCGTCGAAACGAAACTGAATCTGGCCGAGCCGCTGGCCAAATCTCTCTGACAAAACACCGAATCCGTCATCGACATGAACGCTAGAGACATGCTCCCGGCAATACGCATAAGTCGCCATTGGGAAAATTAGAGCCGAGCAAAGCAAGTCAGCGATTTGGATCCCTACGTGATTTCGGCTATCCCCGAATGTAGGCATCTCCAGTATTCGGCTGTACTCGTCGCCTGCCTGCTTGAACTTCTGCGTGAAAACCGAGTGGGAGACGGGCACATTCAAAGCAGGGGTTCGGTGATCAGCGATGACAAACCCCTGATCCCCGTGCTCGTCGAGAAGATGTTGAAAGCACGAGCAGAGGGCCTGCATCGAGGATGAATAGAGAGCTCTTCCATTGACGCCGCCCCCGATTTCCTTCACCCAAACCCGAGCAAAAACCTGAGCCTCATGCTCCTCGAGCAGAGCCAAGAGCTTGTCGAGAAAACCCAGCGTATGCCGACGAGCGTTTCGACCTCTGCCCTGCCTGAGCGTCCTGCGCAGGTCCGATCCCTTGATCTCGCACAGAACGCGTTCGTGCAGCCTGCCGCGACGAGGAACAAGTTTTGGGAAGCGACGCTGCTTAAGTTGCAGAAAGCCCTTGGTAAGAGATGAGATTGCGTCCTGCTCGAAGACAACCCCACCAATCACACACACAGGGGCCACCGCCGATGTGGCGCTTGCAAGCGGCCGGGTGTCTCCAGACTCATCGACGTAGCAAATGCGAACAGCCATTCAAGATCTCCACCGTTTATGCCACCTCAGAAGCAACTACGGCCGCCCAAAGGGCGGCCGTAGGATCTGTCGCGCAGCGTAACGCCGGGCGACAAAGACTTGCGTCGTGCCGAGCAGTGTATCGGCTTGATCAGAGCCAGGTCAACATCGCTGCATGCAACCCTGCGAAACGGCAACCCAACCAATAACGCGCAATCTACAAAATCAGGCGGCCTGGCGGGTACCGAAGTAAGCCGAGCCCGACAGCGCCCGGTCGAAGCTCGACCAGGACTCGCCGGCGGGCAGCTCGCGCTCGAGGCGGGCGAAGCTGCCGAGCCGGCCGCCGAGGTTGTCGA
>DAIRWC010000008.1:18904-19144 GCA_036802505.1 Solirubrobacterales bacterium | reverse complement strand
CTCAAGGACGGCGTCATCGCCGACTTCGACGTCACCGAACAGATGCTGCGGCACTTCATCAAGCAGGTTCACTCCAACCGCTTTGCCCACCCGCGCGTCGTCGTCTGCGTGCCCTCGGGCGTCACCGGGGTCGAGAAGCGCGCGGTCGAGGAGGCCTGCCTCTCGGCCGGCGCCCGCAAGGCGTACCTGATCGAGGAGCCGATGGCGGCGGCGATCGGCGCCGGTCTGCCCGTCGCCGAG
>DAIRWC010000008.1:694-18894 GCA_036802505.1 Solirubrobacterales bacterium | reverse complement strand
GTCGATCAGGGTCGGCGGCGACGAGCTCGACGACGCGATCGTCCACCACTGCAAACACCGCTACAAACTTGCGATCGGCACCCAAACGGCGGAGGAGGTCAAGCTCGAGGCCGGCTCGGCCTCGCCGCTGCCCGAGGAGGTTGAGGTCGAGATCCGCGGTCGTGACCTCGTCTCCGGCCTGCCGAAAACGATCACGCTCGGCTCGGCCGAGGTGCGCGAGGCCCTCGATGAAACGATCGGCCACATCATCGACGCGGTCAAGGACACGCTCGACCGCACCCCGCCGGAGCTGGCGGGGGACATCATGGACCGGGGCATTACCCTTGCTGGTGGAGGCGCGCTCCTGCAAGGACTCGAACAGCGCCTTCGCGACGAGTGCCAGATGCCGTGTCAACTGGCAGAGTCGCCGTTGACGTGCGTGGCGGTCGGCTCCGGCATATCGCTGGAGGAGTTCGAGACGATCCACCGCGCCAGCAAGATGAACTCGGGGACGGCACGCGTTGCTTAGCTGCCGTTCATGCAAAGCGCCAAACTTAGGTTTCCGTCGTGTATCGCAAACAAGTACGCCGCCGTAGAGCGGTACTAACTCTCCTCGTCATCGGCTCCTTCCTGTTGCTGACGATCACCTACGGGCAGAGCTCGGGTGGCGTGCAGCGGGGCGTCAGCACGATCTTCAGCCCGCTGCAGACCGTCGCCGACCGGGCCCTGAAGCCGGCCCGGGACCTGGTCGACTGGTTCGACAAGACCTTCGCCGCGCGCGGCGAAAACAGCCGCCTCAAGACCGAGCTCGTGACCGTGCGCCGCCAGGCCGTCGCCGGCCAGGAGGCGCTGTCCGAAAACGCCCAGCTGCGCAAGCTGGTCAACCTCGACCGCGGCCCGGCGCTTGCCGAATCGGCCTACGAACCGGTAATCGGCCGGGTGATCGCCCGCTCGCCGACCGTCTGGAACTCGACCGTGGCGATCGACGTCGGCTCCGGCGATGGGGTCAAGGTCGACGACCCGGTGATCAGCGGCGACGGGCTCGTCGGCCTCGTCGCCTCGACCGAGGGGGGCTCGGCTCAGGTGAGGCTGATCACCGACCATGCCAGCGCCGTCTCGGCGAAGGTGGTGCCGCCAGGCGTACAGGGCGTGATCAGGCCTAACGTCGGCGACCCCGAAGACCTGATCCTCGATTTCATCAATTCGAGCAAGGAAGTGCACAGAGGCCTGGCGGTGGTCACCTCGGGCTGGCGCGCCCAGGGCCTCGCCTCGCTCTTCCCGCCGGGCCTGCCGATCGGCGAAGTGACGAGCGCCCCGATCGTCGAGCGGGAGGCCAGCCAGCAGGTTCATCTGCGCCCTTACGCCGATATCGCCAACCTCGATCTGGTCCAGGTACTGACCGGGGGGTCGCGCGGATGATCGTCACGCCGAAGATCTTTGTCCGCCTCGTCGCGATCGTGATCCTGGCGGTCCTGCTGCAGCTCTCGTTCTTCTCGCGGGTCGAGCTCCTCCACACCAGCGCCGATGTGCTGCCGGCGGTCGTCGTCTCGCTCGGCCTGCTCGGCGGCAGCCTGACCGGCGCCGTGGCCGGGTTCTCGGTCGGGTTCTTGGTCGACTGCCTGCTGGTCGCGCCGCTGGGCGGGTCCTCGCTGGTGCTGCTCGGCGCCGGCTACCTGGCTGGCCTCTTTCGCGAGCGCTTCGACATCCACAGCGCCCTGGTGCCGCCGCTCGTCTGCATGGGGCTGACCCTGTTCGCCGAGCTTGGCTTCGCCGCCGTGCAGGTGATGCTCGGCGTCGACGCGCCGGTCAGCGTGCTGATCGTCCGCGACATGCTGCTGAAGAGCATCTACGCCTTCTTCCTCGCCTGGCCGATCTACTTCGGCCTGCGGCGGGCATTGCGCCCCGCCCTCGTCGAGGAGTCGAGAGTGGCCCGCCGCCGCCGGCCGACGGTGCTGGGGAGAACCTGATGTACCGGCGCTCTGACGAACTCGGGCCGCAGATGAACAACCGCCTGGCTCTGCGCATCGCCGTCTTCGGCGGCGTCGCCCTGGCGCTCTTCGGCGTGCTCTTCTTCCGGCTCTGGTTCCTGCAGGTGATCAACGGCGACAAGTACCTCGCCGAAGCGAAAAACAACCGCACCCGCGAGTTCAGGGTCAGCGCCCCGCGCGGCAAAATCCTCGACCGCAACGGCAGCGACATCGTCTCCAACCGGACCAGCCTGGCGCTGCAGATCAATCCCGAGAAGCTGCCCGAAGCGCCGCGCCGGCGCCACGCCGAGCTGACCCAGCTCGCCGGGCTGACCCACAGCTCGCTGCCGCGCCTGCGCAAGACGATGCACGAACAGCTGAAGCTGGCCGCGAGTGCACCGGTGACCCTGCGCCGCGACGTCGGCGACTACCTCGTCTACTACCTGCAGGAGAATCAGGACCGCTTCCCGGGTGTCACGGTGCAGCGGGTCTTCGTGCGCCGCTACCCGCACGGCACGCTCGCCGCCCACATCCTCGGCAATGTCGGCGAGGTCTCCGAAGAACAGCTCAAGGAGGCGCGCTACCGCGGTCTCCAGCCGGGTGATGAAATCGGCCAGGAAGGGGTCGAGGACACCTACGACCGCTACCTCCGCGGCAAGCCGGGGATCACCCGAATCCAGGTCGATGCGCTCGGCCAGCCGACCCGCAACGGCCAGCTGGTCTCCCAGTCTCCTGTGCCGGGCGACAACCTGGTGCTCTCGATCGACACCAAGGTGCAGGAGGCGGGCGAAGCGGCGCTGGCGGCCCGTGGCCTGCATGGCGGCTTCATCACGATGAATGTGCACACGGGCGAAATACTCGGCCTCGCCTCCTACCCGACCTTCGACCCCTCCGTATTCACCCGGCCGATGACCCAGGCCCAGGTCAACGCCCTCTACCGCGACCCGGTCGCGGCGCCGCTCACCGACCGCGCGACCTCGGGTCTCTACCCGACCGGTTCCACGTTCAAGCCGATCACCGCGATCGCGGCGCTCGAAAGCGGCAACCTGACCCCGACCGAAGTGATCGAAGACCCCGGCCAGTTCGAAATCGGCGGCGAGGTCTTCAAAAACGCCGGCGAAGCGGCAAACGGCTCGGTCAGCCTCGTCTCGGCGTTGGAAGTGTCCTCCGACGTGTTCTTTTACAACCTCGGCTTTCGCATGTGGAACACCGGCCAGCTCCAGCACTGGGCGCACGCGCTCGGCATCGGCCGGCCGACCGGCATCGACCTCCCGGTCCCGAGCGACGGACTGCTGCCGTCCAAGCAGTGGCGCAATCAGCTCTTCAAGGAAGGCAACACCGAACGCCCGTGGTCGCCCGGCGACAACATCCAGCTCGCCACCGGCCAGGGCGATTTGCAGACCAACCCGCTGCAGATGGCTGTCGCCTACGCGGCGATCGCCAACGGCGGCACGATCGTCATGCCCCACCTGGGGATGCAGGTCGACGACGCGGCCGGCCGCGTGTTGAGGGAATTCGCCCCACCGCCACGCCGCCACGTCCATATGGATCCCGCCTACCGGGAAGCGATCCTCGAAGGCCTGCACGACGCGGCGCAGAACGGCGCCGGGACCTCGTTCGCCGTCTTCGGCAACTTCCCGATCCCGGTCGCGGGCAAGACCGGCACCGCCGAACGCGTCGGGCACGCGGACCAATCCTGGTACGGAGTGCTCGCCCCGTATCCCAATCCGCGTATTGTCACCTTCGTGACGATGGAGGAAGGCGGCTTCGGCGCCGAAGCCGCGGCGCCCGCTGCAAAGACGATCTTGGAAGCCTATTTCGCCAACCGGCTCTCCCACGAAGCGGAAGGCGCCGAAGGTGAAGCGGAATCCCCGGAAGGGGGAGGCTGATGTACGCGACCCGCACGCGTCGCGCCCGTCCCGAGCCCTTCGCCCTGCGGCCGGGGATCGCCGAGCGCCTCGGCCTGCCCTACATGGACGCAGGTCTCGGCTTCGCGGCCTTCGCACTGGTCGTCTTCGGCGTCTTCACGCTGGGCGAGGCGACCAAGCACGACGTGCCGGGAAACCCCGGCTACTACGTCGATCGCCAGGCGATCTACGGGCTGCTCGGCCTCGCCGGGATGTACCTGCTGGCCCGCATCGACTACTCGCGCTTCCGCGAGCTGCGCGTCGGCATCTACACCTTCCTCGTCGCCAGCGTTTCGCTGGTCTTCGTCTTCGGCTTTGCCGCGCGCGGTTCGCGGCGCGCCTTCGAACTTCCCTTCTTCAGCTTCCAGCCATCGGAGCTGGGCAAGCTCCTGCTCGTTCTGGCGCTTGCCGGCTTTGTCATCGATGGCGCCCGGCGGGGCTCGGCGAGGCAGCGCACGGTGCGCTACCTCTGTCTGGGCTTCGCCCCGGCTGCGCTCGTCTTCCTGCAGCCGGACCTCGGCACCTCTCTGGTGTACGGGGCAATCACCCTCGCCGTGATGTACGTGGGGGGCGTCCGTTGGACGCACTTCGCGGTGATCGGCGCGGCTCTCGTCGCATTAGTTGCACTCGTGCTCGTGGTCGCTCCCGCAATCGGGACGCCAGTGTTGAAGGAATACCAGCAGCAAAGGCTGACTTCCTTCACGCATCCGAGCGCGGACCCCAGCGACGCGGGCTACCAGCAAAACCAGGCCAAGATCGCCATCGGCTCCGGGGGAAAGACCGGGCGGGGCGATCGGGCCACTCAGACGCGGCTCGATTTTGTCCCCGAGCGGCACACCGACTTCATCTTTGCGGTGATCGGTGAGCGCTACGGATTCCTCGGCGCCGCGTTCGTCCTATCCCTATACGCCCTGCTGATCTGGCGGGCGCTGCGGATCGTGACGCTCTCGAAGAACTCATACGGGACCCTTGTGGCAGGCGGCATCGCCGCCATGCTGCTCTTTCAGGTCTTCGTCAACGTGGGGATGAACCTCGGGATCATGCCGATCACCGGGATTCCCCTGCCGCTGCTCAGCTACGGGGGTTCCTCCGTGCTGGCGACTTTGTTAGCGGTGGGAGTGCTTCAGAGCATTCACATGCAAGCGCGCCTCAGCCAGAAAGGCAGGTTCGCCTGGTGACCCCTTGAAAGGGTCTGGGCCATGCGTACCTATCTGAACTGAGCTAACTCAAAATGAAAAAAACCATCCTGGTGTCCGCCGATCGCGGCGAGACCCGTGTCGCCGTCCTCGAGTCGAAGACCAAAGGCGGCAAACGCAGCGTGGCGGAGCTCTACATAGAGCGCCGCGGCCGGCGATCGATCGTCGGCAACATCTACAAGGGCAAGGTCGACAACGTCCTTCCCGGCATGGAGGCCGCCTTCGTCGACATCGGCCTCGAGCGCAACGGCTTCCTGCACGTCGACGAGATCGTCCTGCCCAATGGCGAACAGGCGCCCAAGCGCGGTCGCGGCAGCGGCCGCAAGATCAGCGAGCTGATCAAATCGGGGCAGGAGATCCTCGTCCAGGTCGTCAAGGACCCGCTCAAGTCGAAGGGGGCGCGGCTCTCGATGAACCTCTCGATCGCCGGTCGCTACCTCGTCTACGCGCCGCAGGGCAGCGGCGTTGGCGTCAGCCGGCGACTCTCCGAATCCGAGCGCGACCGGTTGCGCAAGATGGTCGACAACACCTACAAGGGCCCGGGTGGGCTGATCGTCCGCACGGCCGCCCACGGCGCCAAGAAATCCGACTTCGTCCGTGAGGTCGGCTACCTGCACAAGCTCTATGACGTCCTGGAGCGCCGGGCCGAGAAAACCAAGGGGCTGGGCCTTGTCTTCCAGGAGGCCGACCTGCCGGTGCGGGTGCTCCGCGACGTCTTCCTCTCGGACTTCGAAAAAGCCGTGATCGACTCGCCCAAGCAGCTCGACCGGGTGACCAACTTCTTCCAGCGCACCGCGCCGGAGCTGGTCGGCAAAGTCGAGCTGTACGAGGGCACGAAGCCGCTGCTGGAGAAATGGGAGATCAACAAGGAGATCGAGTCGACCCTCGTGCGCCGCGTCGATCTGCCCTCGGGCGGCTACCTGATCATCGACTACACCGAGGCGCTGACCGTGGTCGACGTCAACAGTGGCAGCTTCACCGGTCGCGGCAAAGGCGGCCTCGAGGAGACGATCACCCGGGTCAACACCGAGGCCGCCGACGAGGTCGTGCGGCAGCTGCGCCTGCGCGACATCGGCGGCATCATCGTGATCGACTTCATCGACATGGCGCGGGCCAAAAACCGCGACAAAGTCCTGAAGACGCTGCGCAAAGCGCTCGACGCCGACAAGTCGAAGAGCTATGTGGTCGAGGTCTCGCCGCTGGGGCTGGTCGAGATGACCCGCCAGAACATCACCGACGGGGTGCGCGAGATCCTCACCGCGCCCTGCCCGACCTGCGACGGCGAGGGCGTCGTCCTCTCCGCCGAGACGGTGGCGCTGGAGGGGTTGCGGCAGATGCGCGATCTGGCCAGCCGCGACGAGGAGGCGTTCCTGCTGCGGGTCAACCCGAAGGTGGCGGCGACGCTGATCGGGCCCGACAGCGGCTTGGCCGAGCTCGAGCAGGAAACCGGCAAGCAGTTCCACTTCGAGGGCGGCGACGCGCTCGCGATCGACACCTTCACGCTGATCGAAGCGGGCAGCCGCGCCAAGATCGAGGAGCGAGCGCTGCCGTTCAAGGTCGGCGAGGAGGTCCTGGTCACAATCGAGGAGCCGCACATGTACAACGCCGACGACGCGGTCGCTCGGATCGATTCCTACATCGTCAGCGTGACGGGCGGTGGCCGCTATGTCGGCGATCGCAAGATGGTCCGGATCGAGCAGGTCGAACGCGCTGCGGCGGTCGCCTCGCTGCTCGGCGACCCCGCTGGCAACGGCTCCGGGCAAGACGCTCTAGAATCCGCCGCCGCCAGATGAGCACCTACGCAGTCATAGAAAGCGGTGGCAAGCAGTACAAGGTCGAGAAGGGCACTTCGCTGCTCGTCGACCGGCTGTCCGCCAAGGAGGGCGACCAGGTCGCCCTCCGGCCCGTGCTGTTCCGCGACAAGGAGATCGTCGCTGAGCCGAAAGAGCTGGAGAAGGTGAAAGTCGAGGCGACCGTCGCCGAGCACCTGCGCGGCCCGAAGATCAAGGTCTTCAAATACAAGGCCAAGAAGGGCTACCGCCGCCGCGCCGGGCACCGCTCGGAGCTGACCCGGCTCGAGGTCACTGAGTTGAAACTGGGCGCGAAAAAAGCAGCGGCGAAACCGAAAGGCGAGCCGAAAGCAGAGAAACCCGCCGCCAAACCCAAAGCGGCTGCTAAAAAACCTGCTGAGAAGAAATCAGCACAGGACAAATCTGCCAAAAAGGACTCCGACGATGGCTCATAAGAAAGGTCTCGGCTCCAGCCGCAACGGCCGCGAATCCAACCCGAACATGCTCGGGGTCAAGGTCTTCGCGGGCCAGAAGGTCACCGGCGGCGAGATCATCGTGCGTCAGCGCGGCACGCGGTTCTGGCCCGGCGACGGCGTCGGGCTCGGTCGCGATCACACGATCTTTGCGAAGCAGGCCGGGGTCGTTCAGTTCAAGCCCTCTCGCAGGGGCCGCACGATCTCGGTTCTGAGCGATTAGCTGGGGGTGGGGTGGGGTGCCCCTCCTGCTTGCTGGGTTTTTCGCCTCGCAGCTATTGCGGCTGTCCGCGAACGCGGTAGGGGCGAAAAACAGGACGCCGCTGCGCAGGAGGGACACCCCGTCCCTCTTCACGAACGCCGCAGAGCCTCGCTCCCGCAGGCATTCCCTGTGTCTGTGTCGCTTTAGTGCCGCATAGCGGGAGCAAAGCGACACAGGGCGATTACCCTCTCAGCGATGTACGACAAGGCGAAGATCTGGGTCGAGGGTGGGGCCGGGGGGAACGGGTGCGTCTCGTTTCGTCGGGAGGCTCATGTGCCTCGTGGTGGTCCTGATGGTGGAGATGGTGGGCATGGGGGGGATGTGGTGCTGGTCTGCGATGCCTCGCGGCGTGATCTCGGTGCTCTTCGCGGTAGCAAGCACTTTCGGGCTGGGCGTGGAAGGGGTGGCGAAGGGTCGAATCGACATGGGGCTCGGGGGGAGGAGCTTTTGATTGTGGTGCCCGCTGGGACTCAGGCCGAAGCTGTCGATGGGAGCCGGATCGACCTTGTCGAGGCCGGGCAGCGGGCTGTGATTGCGCATGGCGGTCGTGGGGGGCATGGGAACAAGCGGTTCTCGACCTCCGTGCGGCAGGCACCGCGGTTCTCCGAGAAGGGGACCTCGGGCGAGGAGGGCTGGATCGAGGTGCGGTTGAAACTGCTCGCCGATGTCGGGCTGGTGGGGTTGCCCAACGCCGGCAAGTCTTCGTTGCTGGGGCGGTTGACGCGGGCCGATCCGAAGGTCGGCGACTACCCGTTCACGACGCTCTCGCCGGTCCTCGGGACGATCGAGGGGGAGGATCGGCAGGCCGTGGTCGCCGACATCCCCGGCCTGATCGAAGGTGCGGCGGAGGGCGCGGGGCTGGGGCACGAGTTCCTTGCCCACGTCGAGCGCTGCTCGATGCTCGTCCACCTCGTCGACTTGGCGCCGGCGGAAGGCGATCCAGAATCGAACTACGAGGCTGTGCGCGAGGAGTTGGTTGCCTACGGCGCCGGCCTCGAGCAACTCCCCGAGGTCCTCCTTCTCTCCAAGCGGGACCTGCTCCCGGCTGAGCAGGTGGAGGAGGTGGTTGGCGAGTGGCGGCAGCGATTCGGCGACCGGGTGAAGGGCGTGCTGGCGGCTTCTGCCGCGACCGGTGAGGGCTTGGAAGAGCTGCGCGGTCTGATCCTCTCCGAGCTGCCCGAGGACGTCCCGGCGCGTCCCGAGCGCCGCGAGGCCGGCCCCGCCGAATTCGAGGTCGAGCACCGCGTCTACCGCCCCGTGGGCGAGGGCGGCTACTCGGTCGAGCGCGAGGACGACGGCGCCTTCCGCATCCTCGGTCGCGGCGTCGAGCTGCTCTTCGAGCGCCACGACCTCAAGAACGAAGAGGCGCTCGCCTACCTCGAGCAGCGCCTCAAGGAGATCGGCGTGATCGCCGCGCTGAAAGCCGCCGGCTTTGAGGCCGGGAACGACGTCCGCGTCGGCGAGCACGAGCTCGAGCTGCACCCGTAGTGCGGCAAGGGGGGAGAGTTTCACCTGCTGGGCCCTTATGCAGGGGTGCTTCTAGCCATCCTTTTGTCTGCCCCTGTCCTTGGCCTCCTCGAGTTTGATCACCTACTGCGTAACGGGCTGACGGGGGCGGGGATCGGGGCGATCGGCAGCAGAATTGTGATCGGCCGCGCTGAGCAGAGAGGGGGTGAGCTACCTGGGCGGCGAATCCGACAGATCGAGCTCGCCTGGACCGCGGCATGTGCCGTCTTGGGAATGATTGGCAGTGTGGTCGGCTATGTAGTATTTACCTAATGATATGTTTTGTCCGCACATCGGTTGTCCTTGTCCTCGCCTCTATTGGAATTTTGGCCGTGCACCGCGTACTCGATCTAGGCCCGGAGTTCCTTGGCTCAGGGCTCGGCGGAGTCATCGACATTGGATTGCTGACCGTGGCCGGGTTCGTGACCAGCCTTAGCGACCGGGAGCGCTTTTGGGGCGTGGAGCCAAAGCCGAAGCGAAGAAGGCATCGAAGTTCTTCAGCCTCTGGCTAGTCCCGCGCAGCTTGACCCGTTCCTCGGGTAGCGTCCAGTTGCGAAGCCCGATCAGAGGCGCCAAGACTTTGAGCTCGACCCAACAACAGAAGGCCGCTGACTTTCGTGCCCTCCACGAGGGCGAGGCGTTCGTCATTCCCAATCCCTGGGACGCCGGCTCCGCCAAGGTCTTCGAGGCGCTTGGGTTCAAGGCCCTTGCAACGACCAGCGCGGGGTTTGCCTTTACCTCGGGACGCCTCGATGGTGGCGTCAGTCTCGACGAGCTGGTCGAGCATGTGGGTGCTCTCGATCAGGCGACTAGCCTGCCTGTCTCGGTCGACATCGAGAATGGCTTCGGTGCCGACCCAGATGACGCCGCGCTGGCGGTTGCCAGGGTCGCCGAGGCTGGGGCGGTTGGCGGATCGATTGAGGACTTCGATCCCGACGACGGGATCTACGCACTCGACCACGCCGTAGAGCGGGTTGCGGCGGCGGTCGATGCCGCCCGACGGCTGGACTTTCCGTTTACCTTCACGGCGCGTGCCGAGAATCACATCCGCGGCAACCCTGATCTCGACGACACGATCGCCCGTCTGCAGGCCTATGAGCAGGCTGGCGCCGATGTCTTGTACGCGCCCGGCCTGGGCAATGCCGACGAAATCCGGGCGGTGTGCGACGCCACGACCAAGCCAGTCAACGTGCTCGCCCTGCCGCACCTCTCGGTGAGCGAGATCGCTGACGCCGGCGGGTGCCGGATCAGCGTCGGCAGCCTCCTGACCTGGGTCGCGATAGATGCGATGGCGGATGCTGCGATTGCGATCCGCGATAGCGGCGACCTCTCAGACCTCAAGGTCTCCGGCCGAGTCAGGGAGTGGCTCGCCCCATGACCCTGGTCGTCAAGCTGGGCTCTTCGATCGTCGCCGCCGATGATGGCGAGCTGCGCGAGGACGTGCTCGACTCGGTCTGCGCTCAGGTCGCCGAGCTGGAGCAGGGCGGCGAGCGGGTCGCGATGGTCACTTCCGGCGCGATCGCCCGTGGGATGCGGCTGATGGACCTGCCGGTGCGCCCGCGGGCGATGGACGAGCTGCAGGCCGCCTCCGCCGTCGGCCAGGGCGATCTCTTCCGTGCGTATCAGTCACGACTCGCCAAGGGGGGGACCCGTTCCGGCCAGGTGCTGCTGACGGCGGCCGACATCGCCGCCCGCACCAACTACCTCAACGCCCGGCAGACGCTGCGCCGGCTGATCGAGTGGGGGGTGGTGCCGGTGGTCAACGAGAACGACACCACCGCGACCGACGAGATCACCTTCGGCGATAACGACTTCCTCGCCGCCCAGGTCGCGATCCTGCTCGGCGCACGACTGCTGGTCCTGCTCTCTGACGTTGACGGGCTATACGAGAGCGATCCGCGCAGCGACCCCGGGGCGGCGATGATCGCCGAGGTCGGCAACTTCGCTGAGCTAAAGGGGATGGACATTGGCGACCGCACCTCGGCCTTCGGATCCGGGGGCATGCGCAGCAAGGTCGCCGCCGCGGAGATGGCGGCCGAGTCCGGAATCCCGGCGACGATCTGCAACGGCACGAAACCGGGGACGCTGCTTGCCGCCGCCAGTGAGAGGGCGACCGGCACTCGCTTTGCGGCGCAAGCAGGCAAGGCATCCAGCTTCAAGCTTTGGCTGAAATACGCCAAGCCAGCCCGGGGGCGGTTGATGGTCGATGACGGGGCGGCACGCGTCCTACGGCAGAGCGGCTCCAGCCTTCTACCGGTGGGGATCACGAACCTCGACGGCGAATTCAAGGCGGGCGACGCCGTTGAGGTGACCGTCGGCGGGGAGGTGGTGGGTAAGGGCATAGTTGACTACGCATCCCATGAGCTCTTGAAAGTTCTCGGGATGAAGAGCGAGCAAGTGCGTGAGCGTCTTCCCCACGCGGCGGACGAGGTCATCCACCGCGACCGGTTCGTACTGCTATAGCCCTCCGTGAAGCGGAAGTCGGGTGCCCCTCTCGCGCAGCGGCGTCCTCTTTTTCGCCCCGTTGCGCTCGTGGATAGTCGCAGGCGTTCCTGGCGAAAAACCCAGCAAGCGAGAGGGGCGCCCGACTTCCGCCGCTACCCTTAGCGTCGATGGCAGTCACGACCTCTTCCGTCGCCGAGACTTGTGCTGCCGCCCGGCGCGCGGCGCGTGAGCTTGGTGCTGCTCCGACTGCGACGAAGGACGCGGCGCTGGATGCGATCGCTCGGTTGCTTGGCGAGCGGGCCGGGGATGTGCTTGAGGCGAATGCCGCTGATCTGGCTGACGAGCGGGCCGAAGGGCTGACTTCGGCGCTGCGGGACCGACTGGCGCTCGACGAGGCGCGGATTGCGTCCATGGCCGATGGGGTTCGGGCCGTGGTCGGGTTGGACGATCCCGTGGGCGAGGAGCTGGAACGGAAAGAGCTTGAGAGCGGGCTTGAGCTGACCAAGCTGCGGGTGCCGCTGGGGGTTGTCGCCGTGGTCTATGAGGCGCGCCCGAACGTGACGATCGATTGCGCCGCGCTGACGATCAAGAGCGGCAACGCGATCGTGCTGCGGGGCTCGAGCTATGCGGAGCGGACCAACGGGGCGCTGGCGGGGATTGTGCGCGAGGCGCTTGTCGAGGCTGGGCTGCCGGCGGACGCGGCTGTGCTCTTGGCCGGAGGCGGTCGCGAGGATCTGGCCGAGCTGGCTACGCAGGAGGAGACGGTCGACCTGCTGATTCCGCGCGGCGGCGAAGGCTTGAAGAAGGCGCTGAAGGACGTGGCGACCGTGCCGGTGATCTTTGCGGCGGCGGGCAACTGCCATGTCTATGTCCACGCCGACGCCGACTTGGAGATGGCGCGACGGATTGCTGTCAATGCGAAGACTCAGCGCCCCGGCGTCTGCAACGCGGCCGAGACGCTGCTGGTCGATGCCGCGGTCGCGGATGAGTTCCTGCCTGCCGCGCTCGCCGAGCTGCGCGACGCCGGTGTCGAGCTGGTCGGCGACGAGCGCGCCCGGGCGGCCTCCCGGGGAGTCGAGATCGGCCCAGCGGGCGAAGAGGACTGGGATAGCGAGTACCTCGATTTGAAGTTGGCCGTCGCGGTCGTCGACTCGCTGGAGGAGGCGATCGATCACGTCAACGGTCACGGCACGCGCCACTCGGAGGCGATCGTCACTCGGTCCGAGGATGCCGCCGCCGCGTTCACCGCCGGGGTCGATGCCGCCGTCGTCTACACCAACGCCTCGACCCGCTTCACCGACGGCTTCGAGTTCGGCATGGGGGCGGAGATCGGCAACTCGACCCAGAAGCTGCACGCCCGCGGCCCGATCGGCCTGCGCGAGCTGACCACCTACAAGTACGTCGTCCACGGCGACGGCCAAGTGCGTGAGTAGCGCTCCGGGGGCCGACAGCCGCCGTCCCGCTGTCGGCGTCCTCGGCTCGGCATTCAATCCGCCCCACCTGGGGCACCTGGCGCTCGCCCAGGAGGCGCTCTGGCAGCTCGGCCTCGGCGAGGTCGTGCTGGTGCCGACCGGAGAGGCGCCGCACAAGCGGATACACGACGATCCCGGCCGCGAGCTGCGGCTGGCGATGACGCGGCTCGCCGCCGCCGACGACCCGCGCTTCACCGTCTCCACGCTGGAGGTCGAACGCGAAGGGCCGTCCTACACGTATGAGACCTTGGAATTGCTTGCGCGCGAAAGGGAAGAACCGGACTTGGTGTTCGTAATGGGGGCAGACGCCGCCGTCGGGTTCGAGAGCTGGCGCGAGCCGCAGCGGGTCGTCGAGCTGGCGCGGCTGGCGGTGGCGCGGCGCTCGGGCATATCCGACGCCGACGTGGGCGCCGTGATGCGCGGCGTCAGCGCCGACGGGAAGGCGACGATGCTCGAGATGCCGCAGTTCGGCGTCTCCTCCTCCGCCGTGCGCGAGCGTGCGGCGGCCGGCAGGCCGTTGCGCTACCTCGTGCCGGAGACCGTTGCGCGGTTCATCGAGGAGAAGGGGATCTACTCGTGAGCGGGCTCGAGTCCGAGGCGCTGGCGCGGCGACTGGCTGAGCTGGCCGACTCGAAAGGGGCGACCGAGATCGTCGTCCTCGACATGCGCGGCCTCGCCGCCTACACGGACTTCCTGGCGATCTGCACGGCCCGCAACGAACGCCAGGCGCGGGCGATAGTCGATGAGGTCAAGCTGCGCCTCAAGGGGGAGCATGGGCTGCTGCCCGGCGGGGTGGACGGAGGGGGGGAGGCCGGTTGGATCGTGCTCGACTACCTCGACGCCGTCCTGCACGTCTTCACCGCCGAGGAAAGGGAGCGCTACCAGCTCGAGGACCTCTGGCGCGAGGCGCCGCGGCTCGAGTTGCAGTTGCCACAGGATGGCGTCCGAGGGCACCTCTACGGTGCCGCGCATGGCTAGCTTCAAGCGGGCGCTCTTCGGCTACAGCCGTAACGAAGTCGACGCGGCGATGGCGGCACGCGACGCGGCGATCTCCGCCGTCGAGCACCACGCCTCGACCGCGGACGGCGAATTGGCTTCGCTCTCGGGAATGGTGATCGAGCGCGAGCGCGAGATCCGCGGTCTGAGCGAGCGGCTGCGCGAAGCCGACGAGCGCCATGAGCGCAGCATCGACTCCCTCCGTACGGTCTCCGAGCGGCTGGAGGCGATCGAGGCGCAGGCCCGCGGCCAGGCGACCCGGATCAGGATGAAGGCGTTGCGCGAGGCCGTCGAGGTGGGCCGCCGCACTCAGGATCTTGCCGATGCCCACGGCGGCGCCACGAACGGCTCCGCGCCGAGCGAGCCGACCGCCGAGGCAGCCCTCGGACAGCTCTTCGAGGGCCTGATCAAGCTTGAGATCGGCCCTCTGGGCGACTTCTCGCAACTCGTCGGCTTCGAAAACGCGGTCGGCCGCCTCGGCGCGTCCGAGATCTCGGTCGAGCGCTTCTCCGAGGGCCGGGCGACGCTCTCGATGCACCTCGACGAGCCCGTCGACCTGCTCCGCGAGCTCGAAGAGAACGCTCCCTTCGACTTCAACATCCGCCGCACGGCAGACGACAACCTGGTCCTCGACATGGACGACGACCAGGACCCCGAGCAACGCGCCGCGTAGGCTCGCTGTCGCGTTAGCGAGTTACCCGAACGAGTTGGACGGTTGACGTATTGACTGGCGGTGTGTTGTCCGCGAACATACGTTCGTGGAGACGCACAACCCCAATCACAAGGGCAACGTCGCCGAGCTGGCGATCGCGAAGGAGGCGGCGAGCCTGGGTCTGCCGGTGCTCACGCCGTTAACAGAGCATGGGCGCTACGACTTGGCCATTGAGATCGGCGGCCAGCTGATGCGTGTGCAGTGCAAGTGGGCCAGGTATGACGGAAATGTCGTAACGGTCCGTGTCGATAGGTGCCGGACCAGTCGACGAGGCTACGTCCGGAGCAGCTATCAAACCGATGAGATCGATGCCCTTGCCGCCTATTGCGAGCCGCTTGACCGGTGCTACCTGTTGCCGGTGGACATGGTTGCGGGTCGGCGTTCCGTCTGCCTCCGGACCTCCCCTGCTAGGAATGGTCAGCGAGCGGCGATAAACTTCGCGGCCGCTTACGAGTTTGGGGCTGTAGCTCAGCTGGCAGAGCGCGTCACTGGCAGTGACGAGGCCGAGGGTTCG
This sequence comes from Solirubrobacterales bacterium, assembly GCA_036802505.1. Taxonomy (GTDB): domain Bacteria; phylum Actinomycetota; class Thermoleophilia; order Solirubrobacterales; family 70-9; genus VRUE01. The sequence continues at coordinate 3,675 of DAIRWC010000008.1, read as the reverse complement.
AGTCCCTCCAGCTCCACTAATCAGAACACTTACAGCGTACCGGTCTCCGAAGAGGTCGGCGCCCACAAGTTCCGCAACCACTTCGGCTACTACATGGAGCGGGCCGCCACTGGGACGGACATCCTGATCCGCCGCCGCGGCAAGCCCTACGCGCGTCTCGGGCCTGCAGAGCCGCCCGCGTAGCTGCATTCAACCGGGCAGATGCGAGAGGAATGCGGTCAGGCGCTGTTCGTAGAGCCGCGGGGCGACGTTCCAGGACTCGGTGTGTCCGGCGTTAGGGGCGCGGTAGAAAGTGACCCAGTGGGGCAGCTCGGCGGCGAAGTCTTCGCTGGTCGAGATCGGCACTACCTTGTCGTCTTCGCCGTGGAAGAGCAGGATCGGCAGTTGGAAGTCCTCGGGCTGGCTGAGCGCGTCGAGGCTGTCCCAGTCGGCGTCGATGCGAGCTCCGATCGCCCACTCGACCGGCAGGGCGGTGAACCCAGGCAGGCCCATCTCGGTGGCGTTGAATTCGAGGATCCGCTTCCAGTCGAGCGCCGGCGCGTCGAGGACGAGGCCGGCGACGCGCGATGCGAGCGGCGAGCGCTCCATGAACTGGGCCACGATCGCGCCGCCCATCGAGAAGCCGAGCAGGACCAGGTGCCGGGCGCCGTGGGCGAGCGCGTAGCGCGCCGATGCCGCGAGGTCGCGCCACTCGGTCAGGCCCATGTGGTGGAAGCCGTCGGGGCTCGGCGGGGCGCCGAGGTCGTCCCGGTAGGCGATCAGCATGGACGGAAGCCCCGAGCGCCGTAGTGCCGGCGCCAGGTGCAGTCCCTCCTGCGGGGTCCCGTTGATCCCGTGCACGACGATCGCCCAGGTGCGCCCGCGGCCCGGGATCACCCAGGCCGGCATTGGCCCCAGTTCGTCGGGAACCTGGACCGTCGCAAAGCGCAGGCCCAGCGCTTCGCCCGGATCGCCCGAGTAGACGTCGGCATCGACCGCGACCTTTCTCCCAGCCGCCAGGTAGCCGCGCACCGAGCGGAGCCTCCGGGTGACGGTGTCGGCGTCTTCGCTCTCGATGGCGCCGATCACCGCGTGTCCGCCGGGCCAGTTGAGCCCGTAGACGCCCGGGCGTTCCGTGTCTTCGGAGCGCGCCATGACGATCTGGCCGGGCGCGAGGCGCACCACCTCGGCGTTCTCGGGCCAGGGCGAGTGGTCCGGCACGAGCACCGCGGACGAAAAATGCCAGCTCACTGCGCCACCGATCGCGATTGCGACGGCAAGCGCGATTCCGCCACCGATCAGCCACCCTCGCCTCGATCGCATCGCCGCAGCCTACTTCGCTCAATCGTCGCCCCGTGAGTGCCGATGATCAGGCGATGAACGGCGCCAATGAGCATGTGTTCTCGCACGGCATCCAGGACACGAGGGACACCCTCGCGGCCTGGAATGGGCACCCGTGGCCCGTTCTACGCAGCTGGCTGGCGCTCAGCCTCGCGATCGCGCTGTCGCTGCTGGGCGCGGTCTGGGTGGTGGCGGGGCTGTTGACGCCCGACATCACCCCGATCCACCTGCCCGGCCTGACCGAACCGCAGGAACCCGGCGACCTGCTGCCGATCCTCTACCGCAACTCGCTGGTCCTCGCCCTGCACGCAACCGCCTGCGTCGCCGGCTTCATCGCCGGTGCCTCGATGCCGATCGCCGCCGCCCAGCGCAGCGGCTTCTCGCGCTGGGTCCACGTCAAGGCGGGCCAGTTCGCGATCCTCTTCGTCGCCGCGGTGACGCTCTTCTCGCTCTCCACCCAGGCCCTCTACCTCGGCTTCCAGGGCTCGACGATCGCCTACCAGCTGCATATCTCCCACGCGGTGCTCATTCTCACCGTGTTGCCGCACGCGATCCCCGAGCTGGCCGCCCTCTTCCTTCCCCTCGCCGCCTGGCTGATTGCCAGCCGCCAGGGGGAGTGGAACCAGCTTCTCGCCGCCACCTTCCTCACCGTCGCGATGGCGATCTCGACCCTCGTCGCGGCAGCCACGATCGAGGTCTACGTCTGGCCTCACATCCTCGAAGCGGTCTCGCCTGTCGTCTGACTCATAAGATCGCCGGTAATGGCCGGTTACGACCCCAAGGCGATCGAGGCGAAGTGGCAGCGGCTCTGGGCTGAGGAGAAGACCTGGGAGGTCCCGAACCCGGGGCAGCCCGGCTTCGACGAGGCCAAGCCGAAGTCCTACGTGCTGGAGATGCTGCCCTATCCCTCGGGCGAGCCCCACGTGGGCCATCTCAAGTGCTACTCGGTCGGTGACGCGATCGCCCACTTCCGGCGCCGCAAGGGCTTCGAGGTGATCCACCCGATGGGCTACGACGCCTTCGGTCTGCCGGCCGAGAACAACGCGATCAAAACCGGCGAGCCGCCGCGCGAGGCGACCGAGCGCTCAATCGAGTCCTTCCGCCGCCAGTTCCGCGAGTGGGGGATCTCGATCGACTGGTCGCGTGAGCTCGGCACCCACACGCCCGAGTACTACCGCTGGACCCAGTGGATCTTCCTGCGCCTCTTCGAGAAGGGCCTCGCCTACCGTGAGGAGGCACCGGTGCAGTGGTGCCCCAAGGACGCCACCGTGCTCGCCAACGAGCAGGTCGTCGACGGCCGCTGCGAGCGTTGCGGCACGCCGGTCGAACAACGCCGGCTAGAGCAGTGGTTCTTCAAGATCACTGAGTACGCCGAGCGGCTGCTCGCCGACTTCGACCTGCTCGAGTCCTGGCCCGAGCACGTGGTCACCATGCAGCGCAACTGGATCGGCCGCTCGGAGGGAGCCGAGGTGACCTTCCGCTGCGAGGAGCTCGACCTCGACTTCCCGGTCTTCACGACCCGGCCTGACACGCTGTTCGGCGCCACCTTCTTCGTCCTCGCCCCCGAGCACCCCGAGCTCGAGCGCCTGATCGCCGGCACGCCGGCCGAGGGGGCGGTGCGCGAGTACGTCAACCAGGTCGCCCGCGAGTCGGTCGAGGAT
>DAIRWC010000008.1:0-684 GCA_036802505.1 Solirubrobacterales bacterium | reverse complement strand
TCGCGGCGACGAGGGCCGCGCCAAGACCGGCGTGCCGCTCGGCCGCAGCGTCGTCAACCCGGTCAACGGCGAGCGGATCCCGATGTTCGTCGCCGACTACGTGCTGATGGAGTACGGCACCGGCGCGATCATGGCGGTGCCTGGCCACGACAGCCGCGACTACGAGTTCGCCAAGGCCTTCGACCTGCCGATCGAGCGGGTGATCGAAGGCTCCGACCCCGAGATCGCCCGCGATGACGAGGGCCTGCCATACCCCGGCGACGGCCCGATGACCGCATCGGGCCGATTTGACGGCAAGCACAACCGCGAGGCCTACGAGGAGATCGTCGCCTGGCTGGGTGAGGACGGTCGGGGCGAGTCGGCGGTCAACTACCGGTTGCGCGACTGGCTCGTCTCGCGCCAGCGCTACTGGGGCGCCCCGATCCCGGTCGTCTACTGCGAGGGGTGCGGCATCGTCCCCGTGCCCGACGATCAGCTGCCGGTCGAGCTGCCCGAGGTCGACGACTACGCGCCGCAGGGCCGCAGCCCGCTCGCCGCCGCCGAGGACTGGGTCGCGACCGAGTGCCCGCGCTGCGCCGGTGCCGCGAGGCGCGAGACCGACACGATGGATACCTTCGTCGACTCCTCCTGGTACTTCATCCGCTACCTCGACTCCCAGAACAGGGAGGCCGCCTGGGACCGTGC
>DAIRWC010000007.1:15366-19670 GCA_036802505.1 Solirubrobacterales bacterium | reverse complement strand
CGGTGCCGGCCTCGCCCTTGGAGCGGATCATCGCCGCCCCCTCGCCGATTCGCCGCAGCGCCTCGCCGAGGTTGGTTGCGCCGCAGACGAAGGGGACCTCGAAGGCGAGCTTGTCGATGTGGTGGCGCTCGTCGGCCGGGGTCAGCACCTCGGACTCGTCGATGTAGTCGACCTCAAGCGCCTGCAGAACCTGGGCCTCGGCGAAGTGACCGATCCGCGCCTTGGCCATCACCGGGATCGTCACCGCCTCCTGGATCCCCTTGATCATCGCCGGGTCGGACATGCGGGCGACGCCGCCGTCGCGACGTATATCGGCGGGGACGCGCTCCAGCGCCATCACTGCACAAGCTCCCGCCTCCTCGGCGATCCGCGCCTGCTCGGGCGTGACCACATCCATGATCACCCCGCCCTTGAGCATCTCGGCCAACCCAGTCTTGACTCTGAAAGTAGCTCTCTCGGCCATGGGACCGGATATTACGTGGACTGGCCGCTTCCCTTCCCGCGGCCAGGGCTACTTCAGTTTGTAGGCACGGATGCGGTCTTTGTGCGCCGCTTCGTCGCGCGCGTAGAGACCGTGAGCCAGGCCTTGGACCAGCGCCATCAGCGCCGTGTTGGAGCGGGCGAAGGACGGGCTGTTCGAGGAGAAGTAGAGGGTCTGTTCGGCGTGCTCGCCGACCTCGGACATCGAAGCGTCGGAGATTGCCAGCGTTTTGGCGCGGCGATGCACAGCGAGCTTCATTGCCCGCAGCAGCAGCGGGTGGGCGCGGCCGCAGGACATCACGATGACCAGGGTTTCCTCGTCGATCCGGCCTAGCCGCTGCAGCGACTCGCCACCGGTGCTGGCGACGATTTCGGCGCGGATGTCGAGCAGGCTGAGGATGTGGCGCAGGTAGCTGGCGAAGAAGGCCATCTGGTCGACGCCGACGATCACCACGCGCTGCGCTTCGGCGAGCGCCGAGACGGCGCCCTCGATCTGCTCGCGGGTGAGGTTGCGCGCGGTTTCCTCGAGGTTCGCGTAGTCGGCGCTGAGCGAGCCCTCGAGCTCGGAGTGGTCGAAGGAGAAGAGCGCGGCGCCGCCGGCGGTGGTGGTGCCACCGGCCACGGTGGCGCTGCGGTACTCCTCGATCGCCGCCTGCTGAAGCTCCGGATAGCCCTCGAAGCCGAGGGCCTGGGAGAAGCGCACCACCGTCGATGACGAGGTGCTCGCTCTCCTGGCCAACTCCTCGGCGGTGAGGAAGGCTGCCTCGTCGAGATGGTCGACGATGTAGCGGGCGACGTCTTTCTGCGAGCGGGAGAACTCGTCGAAGCGCTCCTGGATGTACTCGGAAAGGCTTTTGAGTTGGGGGGATTTCGTTGCGGTCTTGGTCACGGCGGTCCATTTCGCCGATTCGGATGCTTTCCCTTCCGCACGCCTCCAATCTGGTTGGATGGAGGGTGAAATGACCGTTGAGCAGGCCCTTCGCCTCACCAATCGCAACATGATCGCCTTCGATCTGCTGCTCGGGTCGGCGGCGATCGCGGCGCCGGAGGCGACCCTGCGGGTGCTCGGCCATGACGAGCCCTCGCCCGACGCCGCCCACCTCTTCCGGCGCTGCGGGCCGATCTGGCTGACCTTCGCCGCGGCACACGCGCTCGCCGCGACCCGCGGCGAGGAGCGCGACTGGTGGGCGCTCGCCTGGCTGCGCGGCACCGAGATCGCCACCGACGCGCTCTGGTCGGAGTCGCCGGCGGTGAGCCGGCCCGGCGCCAAGCTCGGCCTCCGCCTTGCCGGGGTCGCCAACGTGGCGATGGCCGCCGGCTTCGCCTGGCTCTCGAAGCGATGAGCGAGGGCGCCGGGCTGCCCAGCAAGCGCTGGAGCCTGCGCGGTTACGACGACGAAGGCAACGAGGTCTGGCTGATCCGCAGCTTCGGGCAGAAGCTCTACCGCTGCCCCAGCTGTCACGGCGACATCCCAATCGGCACCGAGCACACCGTGGTCCAGTACGTCCTGCGACTGGGCGGCACCGAACATCACCACTGGCACCGGCGCTGCGCCGAAGAACGACTCGTGCCGGGCCTCCGCGAGGTGAACCGGATCCCCGCCACGCAGTCCTCGCGCTCGAAGCTCGAGGAGCGCGGCAGGCGCCCGTCGGGACGGCGGCGGCGTCGGTAGATGGACAGCCGCTTGAGTCTCTTCTCGATCTACGGGCGAATCTGGCGTACCTACTTCGCCTGGGCGGGGACGCTGCTTCCCATGGCCTTCTTCGTGTTCGTCCCGCTTGGCCTGATCCACGCGATTCCGGTGCACGTCGAGGCGACCTCGCTGAACATCGACAGCGGGCTCGAGATCTTTGGAGCCGCACTGGCCGTGCTGCTGCTGGTGACGACCGGGCTGCTCGGCGAGATCCTCTACACCGGCGCGGTGGCGATTGCGCTGACCCGTCCCCATGACGGTGAGCCGCCCTCGCTGCGCGAGGTAGCCGGCTCGATCCGCTACGGGACCCTGATCGTGGTCGACTTGATCTTCGGCGTGCTGGTCGCGCTCGGCGTCGTCGCCTTCGTCATCCCGGGAATCCTCGTCTTCGTCTACCTCGGCCTCGCCGCCCCGGTGGTGGAGATAGAGCACCGCGGCGTCCGCGCCGCCATGGCCCGCAGCTTCGGCCTGGTCCGCGGTCACTTCTGGTTGGTGCTGGCGGTGCTGGTGCCGATCGAGATCGTCAGCGACGGGCTGACCGATCTGGCGACGGCGGGCACCCATGCCCTGCTGGGGGACTCTCTGGTCGCCGAGTGGGCGACCGACACCGCGACCAACATCGTGCTGACGCCCTTCTACGCGGTCGCGGCGGTGCTGCTCTCGATCGACCTGATCGCCGCCAAGGATGGGACGAGCCCGCGTCTACACTCGTCTCCGCCCAGCCGATGAGCACCGCAACGATCCTCAGCGACTTCTGGAACAACCAGATCCTCGCCGACGAAAAACAGGGCCTCTTCCTGGTCCTGGTCGGCTTCATCCTCTCCTTCGCATTCATCCGGATGAGCACCCGCCTGATGCGCAGCCCGCGCGTGACCTGGTGGCCCGGCAGCGTGGTCAGCGACGGCGGCGTCCACGTCCACCATCTGGTCTTCGGGATCGTCACGATGATGATCGCCGGCACGCTGGGGCTGGCGGCGCTCGGCGACACTCCCTACGCGGAAATCTGCTCCTTCCTCTTCGGCGTCGGGGCGGGGCTGACGATCGACGAGTTCGCCCTCTGGGTCTACCTCGACGACGTCTACTGGGCCGAGGAGGGCCGCGCCTCGATCGACGCCACGGTGATCGCAGCGGCGGGGATGATGCTGATCCTGCTCGGCTTCAGCCCGTTCAGCCTCGACACCAGCTCGCTCGAGGCGACGATCGTCAGCATCCTTGGCGCCGCCCTCGTCTTCGCCCTGGTCGCCGCCTGCTTCGCCAAGCAGCGCGTCCTGCACGGCGCGGTCGGATTCTTCATCTTCCCGATCGCGATCTACGGCGCGGCGCGGATCGGCAAGCCGGGGTCGCCCTGGGCCCGTCGCCGCTACGGCGAGGGCAACCCCGCCAAGCAGGCAAAGGCCGAGGCCCGCTTCCCGCCCGGCCGCCGCACCGAGCGCTTCAAGAACGCCTTCCGCGACATGGTCGGCGGCAAGCCGAGCGAGGGAGTCACGGCCGCGACCGAAGAGGCATTGGCCGCGACCCGCGAGGCGGCCGAAGAAATCCGCCAGCAGGCGGAGCGGGTGACGCACCCGGGCGCTCGCAAGGAAGATGGGAGCGAGTAGAAACTCCTAACCCGGGCTGGCGCTGCAGGTCTTCAGGCCGATCTCCCGAGCGAGCTCGTAGCGTTCCTGCTGCTCGTTGTCGCGGCGTTCGCGGGCGGCCAGGTATTCGCTGCTGTGTTCGGCGCGCGCAGCGCGCAGCGCCTGCACGTCGTACTTGTGGACACGCTGTTGTGCCTGTACGTACTTCTCGTACGGCCCGCGCACGCTCGGCGGCGGGTCGAGAGCCGTGAAGCGCTTCACCGCCGGGGTCGAGATACCGACCAGGGCCACGGAGTAGCCGAGGTCGGGCGCTTCCTCTTGCATGGCTTCGGGGAATTCCGACCTGACTTCTTCGAAGGAGGTCTGGCTGTCGGCGCAGATCGCGTCGGCCTTGGCGATCAGCTCGGTCTTCGACAACGGCGGCGGCGACTGCTCGTGCGCGCCCTGTTTGGGGGTGGCCTTGGCGGCGTGGGTCGTTTCCGGATCGCCACCACCCCCTCCCCCGCTTCCAAGCGCGAGCACGACGGCGACGATCGCGGCGACCGCCGCCACAC
>DAIRWC010000007.1:0-15356 GCA_036802505.1 Solirubrobacterales bacterium | reverse complement strand
CCCGCCCCGGTCGCCCGGTGGATCCCCGATCGAGATCGTCTCCGCCGTCCGCGTCGCTGCCGCTCCGGTGGCGACCGTGCGCTCGGGAAGGTCGGGCTGCGAACCGCTCAACGCCGCCACCGCGGCCCGGCCGAGATCGCCGGCGGAGGGGTAGCGGTCCTCGGGGGTCTTCGACATCGCCCGGATCGCGACGTCGTCGAGCGCCATCGGCACCGCGGTCGCGTGCAGCGAGGGTGCGGGCGGCGGGTCGTTGAGGTGGGCGTAGAGGCGCGCCGCCTCGCCATCACGCGGATAGGGCACCTCGCCGGTCAGCAGTTTGAAGAGCAGGCAGCCGAGCGCGTAGACGTCGGCGCGCGCGTCGACCGTGCCGCCGGAGATCTGCTCCGGCGCGACGTAGTCGAGGGTCCCGACGAAGCGCCCCGTCTGGGTCAGGCCGGACTCGGTGGAGACGTTGCGGGCGACGCCGAAGTCGGTGATGTAGGCGTGATCGTCACCGCCGGTCTCGCCGAGCAGCACGTTGGCCGGCTTGACGTCGCGGTGGACCAGGCCGGAGGCGTGGATCGCATCGAGGCCGCTGCCGACCTGGGCGATCAGCGCGGTGGCCACCGCGGGGTCGAGCCGGCCCTCGCGCGCCAGTCTGCGGCCGAGGTCGGAGCCGGAGACGTAGCGCATCGCGATGTAAGGGATGCCGTCCTCCTCTCCCGCCGCGTAGATCGGCACCACGTTGGGGTGCTCGATCGAGGCAGCGATCTTCGACTCCTCGGCAAAGCGACGGGCGAAGACCTCGTCGGCGGCGGCCTCCGGCGCGATCAGCTTCAGAGCCACGCGGCGCTCCAGCCCCGGCTCGATCGCCAGGTAGAGGACGCCCATGCCACCGCGCCCCAGGCTGCGCTCGATCCGGTAGCCCGCAAACTCGTCCCCTTCGGACAGCTCGATCCAGCGCCCGCTCGGCTCCATCGCGGGACTGTAACCCCAGCACCGCGGCAATACGTCCTTAACCCAAGCACCGTGGGTCGAGTAGGTCCCGGGAATACAATTCCCCGTTGAGGTGGGATGAAGCGCATCGCTGTCATAGGGCTGCTGCTCGCCACGGCGCTCTCCGGCGCCGCGATTGCCCGTGCGGAGCTCGCCGGTGAAAATGGGCTGTACGTCAGCTTCGGAGGAGGGTTCGCCCCCCGCTCGCTGCCGCGTGACCGCGACGTGCCGGTCACCGTCAACCTCGACACCTCGATCAAAACCACGGAAGGCAAGCAGCCGCCGCAGCTTCGCCGCATCTCGTTCGAGGTGAACCGCTACGGCCGGATCTCCACCCTCGGCCTGCCCGCCTGCAATTCCGGGTTGCTCGAGTCGACCAACAGTCAGGTCGCCCTCGAACGTTGCCGTCCAGCTTTGGTCGGCCGCGGTCAGTTCGCTGCCAATGTCCAGTTTCCAGACCGGGCACCGTTCCCCGTGCACGGGGAGATGCTCGCCTTCAACGGCCGCTCACACGGACATCCTGCGATCCTGCTGCACATCCACGGCTCGAGCCCCGCTGAGGTGACCGTGGTGCTCGCCTTCACGATCCGACACCCCGCCAAAGGCAAGTTCGGAACCGTGCTGTCAGCGAAAATTCCCCGCCTGGCATCGGACCTCGGCTATGTCACCCATGTCTCACTCGTCTTCAACCGGAGGTACGAGTACCGCGGCAAGAGCTACAGCTTCCTCAGCGCTCGCTGTGCCGCTCCTTCGGGCTTTCCTGGAGCGATCTTCTCCTTCACCCGGGGCACGTTTTCTTTCGCTGGTGGGCAGCAGATCGTCACCACCCTGACTCGCAACTGCACTGTTCGCTAGACGCGCAGCCTTTCGATCAATCGTCCGCCGAGCTTGACATCGGCTCGTCCGCTGCCGATGAACCGAAACATGCACCTGATCAATCGTGCATGGACCGCTGTACTGGGACCGACCGGCTGGCGCTCGGCGGTCGCCCCCCTCTGCTTCGCCGTAGTCGGAATCGCGCTGCTCGTCTACGACCACCTCAACCGCGGCGTGCCCGCCCTCGTCTTCTGGCTGACGCTGGGTCTGATCGCAACCATTTTCATCAGGATGCTCGAAACGAACCGGCGTCAGTCGAGGGTGCTCGCGAAGCAACGCAGCGAAGCCTTCAACGATCCCGTGACCGGGCTGCGCAACCGCGGCAGCCTCGAAGCCGACATTGCCGCCGCGGCGATCACGGGGCCCGAGTGGATGCTCGTCCTGCTCGAGCTGGAGGGGCTCGACGTGCACAACGATCGACTCGGCTACTCGGCCGGCGACTCCCTGGTCCGCGATCTCTCCCGCCACCTCGTCGACGCGGTGGCGCCCCTGGGTGGAATTGCCTACAGGGTCGCGGCAAGCCGATTGGCGATCCTGGTGCCGACCGCCGACCGGGAGCTCGGTGAGATCGTCCTCGGCGCCACCGGCTCACTGCAGAGCGACGATCCGGCCGCCCATGTCAGTCGCTCCTATGGCGAGGTACGAATTCCGACGGAGGCAGGCGACGCCGAGGCTGCTTTTCAGGTGGCCGGACGGCGCCTCGCCGCACATCGCCAGCGCCAGCACCGCTCCGCGCGGCGCCAGGCACACGCCGTTCTAATCGCCGCGATCACCGCCCGCGACCCGGAGCACCGGGATGACCTCAGATTCTCAGCCGATCGGGCGGTCCAGCTCGCCCGCCGGCTCAGACTCGATCGCGGGGAGGTTGACGACATCGCGCTCGCGGCCGAGCTGGGGGACGTGGGCCTGCTGGCGGTCCCGGAATCCGTATTGAAGAACCCGGAACCGCTCGACGAAGGGGAAACCGCGCTGGTTCGTAGCCACACGGTTGCGGGGGAGCGGATAGTCGGCGCCGCTGCGAGCCTGGAGTCCGTGGCCGCCCTGATCCGCTCGAGCGCCGAGCATTTCGACGGCAGCGGTTATCCGGATGGCCTGGCGGGCGACGCGATCCCCCTCGGATCTCGGGTGCTCGCCGTCTCGGCGGCCTTCACCGCGATGACGGGCCGGCGGGTCTATCGCGACTCCGTGGGAGCCGACGAAGCGCTGGCCGAGCTGCGCCGCAACTCCGGCAGCCAGTTCGACCCGCGCGTCGTCGAAGCCCTGGCCGTCGATCTCGCCGAAGAGGCGGCCCCGGCCGTGGCGCACGTCTAGGGCTGGTAGCCGCCGCTGTACTTTTCGGCTTCTTCGATCCCCTTCTGCGCCTCTTCCTTGCCCTTTTCGATCCCCTTTTGCGCTTCTCGCTTGGCCCTTTCGATCCCCTGCTGCGCTTCCTGAGAGCCTTCCTGGACCCCGTTCTTGGCCTGCTCTGAGCCCTGATTGACGCCCTGCTTGGCTTCCTTTTCGGCCTTTTCGAAGCCCTTCTTCACTTCTTCGGAGCCCTTTTCAAGTCCCTGCTTCGCTTCTTCGGCGGCCTTTTCGATCCGTTCTTGGACTTCGCCGGTGCTGGTGTCGCTGCTACTGCCGCCGCTGCCCCCGCAGCCCGCCCAGGCGATGCCGGCAACCCCGATCGACAGGGCAACCAGGAACGCCGGCGCACGACGCCCCCAGCGCTGCTTCAGACCTTGATCCGACACTTCGACTCCTCTCGTTGGTGAACCGACACGAAGCAGATGCGATGTTCGCACCTAAGATCGGTCGGTGCCCGCCCTGCATGTACTTCGCGTCTTTGTCAACGAGGAGGGCGAGTGGGGCAACCCGCTCGGCGTCTTTCTCGACGGAGGGCAGGTGGCGGAGCCCGACCGGCAGAGCGTCGCGGCGGAATTGGGATTCAGCGAGACCGTCTTCGTCGACGACTCTGCCGCGGGGCGGCTCAGCATCTACACGCCGCGGGTCGAGCTTCCCTTCGCCGGTCACCCGACGGTAGGCGCCGCTTGGCTGCTGGCAAGAGAAGGAGCGCCGGTGGAGGCGTTGCAACCTCCGGCCGGGAAGGTCGGGGTGCGCTACGCCGACGAGATGACCTACGTCGCGGCAAAGCCCGAGTGGGCGCCTCGGTTCGAGTACCGCCAGCTGAGCGCGCCGACCGGGGTACGGGACCTGTCAGCCATCGCGCAGGAGGTCAACACCTACGCCTGGGCCTGGATCGACGAGTCAGCGGGCACGATCCGCGCCCGCTCCTTCGTCCCCGAAGCCGGGATCGCCGAGGACGAGGCGACTGGCTCTGCCGCCATCGCCCTCTGTGCCCGGCTGGAGCGGCCGATCACGATCCACCAGGGGCACGGCTCGGTGTTGCTCTGCGAGCCGCTCGCCGACGGGCTAGTCGCAGTCGGCGGCAAGGTCGTTCTCGACGAGGTGAGACCGGACTGCTAAGCAGCCGGATCCATCGGGTGCAGTTCGCCCCTGATCAAGGCCTCGGTACGCAGATGCCCGATCGCCTGATAGTCGTCGGACCCGATCATGTCGAGGAAGGCCTGACGGGTGGGGTATTCGACGAGGACCACGAGGTCCCAAGAATCCTCGCCCAAGAGCGCCTGGGCTGGAGCACCCGCGAAGACAATCCGACCGCCGACCTTCTCGAGCGATGGGCCCACGGCCTCGCCGTATTCCTCATACCGCTCCCGCCCACCGGCGGGCTCGAACGCGAGCAGGTTCAGCATCACCACAGGCGCACCCTCTCCAGCACGCTCCGCGAATGCGGCAAATCCCTGCCTGTTCAGCGGCTCAGCCTGGGAGGACTCCACGGGGCGAGTATATGTTCGCGCGGAAGCTCCTAATCGTGTTAAAGACCCAGATCCCCCACACCTCGCTCGTCCCAGCCAAGGTGATGGGCGAGCTCGTGACGTAGGGTCCGCTCGACCTGGCGGGCAAGCAGACCCCGGTCGTGCCCGAAGTCGCGTTCCAGCGTGTCGCGAAAGATGACGATCCGGTCCTCATAGCGTTCGCGCGCGATGCCATCCCCGAAGTACTGCCCATATGCGTGCTCCCCCGCTCCCAGATCGGAGACGACGACAGCGACGCCGGCCAGCACTTTCTGAAATTCCTCAGGGAGCCGATCGATCGCATCGACGACAAGCAACTCGAAATCGTCGAGCTCGGAAGCGTCCGCCATGACACCAACGGTAGACACTCTCCTCATGCGCTACTTCCTCATGCTCATTCCGCCTATAACGCCCTGCTTCGCCGGCTCGTCAGCTTCGAGCGAGCAGCGGCATGCGCGTCTGAAGGATCGAGCGCGGTGACGAGCACGCGCTCTACCGCTTCCCGGCCATCGATCCAGCCACCTTCCGCAAAGCCGTAGCGGAGTTGTTCTCGGAGTAAGTGGGGCGGGAAGACTCGAACCTTCGACCGATGGATTATGAGTCGACCGGAACCCGTTCGACCCCTTCAGATCAGGACAACCAACCGTCCTTTGCGGCGACGGCGCGCCGAGGAACGTCCCTCCGCTTCGGCGAACTACGCGGCGATCGGATGGCCACCCGAGTCGCGCGCCTCAATACGAGCGCGGGGCGGTAGCTGCAGGGTCCCCTGGTCGAATCTCTTGAAGCGAAGCAGGAGCGCCACCGCGGCGCGCGACCAGCGCGCGAAGCCATGCGCCTGCTCAGGCTGAACGAGCAGCTCGTGTCCGTCGGGGTAGACGATCACCACGGGATCGCCCTCGAACAACGCACGGGTCGCCATCTCCCCTTGATGGGGATTGTCGGCCGAGATGAAGTGCGCTCGATCGGGATAGCGAGCGGCCATATCTTCATCTTCGATGCCAGCTAGAACCCTCTCGGTTGCGGGATCGATGTTCGGGTCGTGACTCATGACGCCCGCCATTGTCTCACGATCTCCGGAGCCTCCGTCTTGGCTTTCCTGATTGCCGCCGCCATCGCCTCGTTGGGGGAACTGAACTCTAGGATTGTGGGGGCCTGCTTTCCGCCAACCCGCGTGTGCTCGTGCTCGTGGTGCTCGTCGACCACATCAGCGTTGTCCCAAAGGCGCACGGTCGTCCACTCGCCGTCCTCAAGGCTCTCAAGCACAATCGCGTAGGACGCCGGCGGCGGAGGCTCGCTGCGCCGATACCGGATGCGAACATCCGGCTCCACATCAATGAAGATCTCTCGCTCTGTCGGGACCACAGACAAAGGCTTTCAAAGCCTCCGGCGCGAAATAGGGCGAAAAGCCCCTCTACCATCAAAGCGACGAGAAGCACGCCACTGGTTGATCAGCCATTGGAAGCATTCGCAGGATCATGGAAAAGCTAGAGCGCAGCAAATTCACCCGGGCCGGAGAAATCGCAAACGAGCGACTGATCGAAGCCGTGCTCGATCCTGATCGCTATCCCGAGGGAACCACCTTCGTCGCCGCCGACCAGGAGGGCTTCGACTCGATCCTTGCTGAAGCGATGGCGCAGCATCGGCCAGTCGCGATCTTCTTCCCCGACGGTCACGAGATCGTCACCACCTGAGCGCCCCAGCTCCGGATTGTGAGTCGGTCCGGAGCCCGTCTACAGAGGTGGATATGGCCTGATAGAGCGGATTACGTCCAAGGAGTTCGGCTGACTTCGGTGGAGTCGGGGACCAATTTCGGGACCAAGTTTCGTGCCCTCTTTTCAGGGGAGATGCGCCGGGCGGGGGACGCCTATGGGCAGAGTCGTCACAGCCATGAGCTACCTTGGCGTAATGACCAGCGAGTATTTGATCGCCGAGGCGGGCCGACGCCTTGCCGAGGCGGCCCCCAACGCCAAAGTCATCCTGTTTGGCTCCCATGCTCGCGGCAATGCTCAGCCGGGCTCAGATCTCGATCTCCTCGTGGTCGAGCCAGAGCTCAGCAGCCGCGCGGACGAGTTCGTGCGACTCCGGGAAGCCCTCGGGGCAATGGGCGTTCCGATCGACCTGATCGTGGTCAGCACCGAGCACGTTCAGCGATGGGGCTCCGTTCAGGGCACCTTGATGCACGAAGCGCTTCGGGATGGCCGGGTCCTCGCAGGAACTTGAGCCGGAGGAGCTCGCGGCCCTCCTGGCCCGCAAGGCCACCGAGGACGCAGTCGCCCTGCGAGAGTTCGCGACCAATACCGAGATCGCGGACACCGTTCTCGGCTTTCATGCCCAGCAGGCCATAGAGAAGTGGCTCAAGGCAGTACTCGCTCGCCACGCGGTCAACTTCGAGTACACGCACGACCTTCGCCACCTCATCGGACTGATCGAAGATGCGGGTATCGACTTCCCTTTTGACACGCCGACCGTGGTTCGGCTTACGGAGTACGCCGGCCCCCTGCGTTACGACGAGTTGTTGGACGCGACCCACTCGACCGCGACGCTGCCTTGAAACTCGTCAGCGAAGTCGGCGGCTGGGCAAAGAACCTGCTCGACGCGTTCAGCGAATAACGCTCGATGGGGCGAGAAGGACTCGAACCTTCGACCGACGGATTATGAGTCGCGCCGGAAGCCGTCCATAGAGTCGAATCTGGCCTGGTAGAGCGAATCACGTCCAGGGAGTTCGGCTGAGTTCGGTGGAGGCGGGGACCAATTTCGGGACCACGTTTGGGCCCAATGACGAAGCTCATTGTCTGTCCAGTCATCCGGCAGCCCTGCGAGACTCACTGCCATGCCGAGGATCAGCAGCTTCTACGGGATCGTGATCTGGATGTACTTCGATGAGCCCCAGCATGAGGGCCGGCCGCACTTCCACGCCACCTACGGCGACGACGAGGCTTCATTTGACATCGACGATATCGAGGTGATCGCGGGCGGGTTGCCCCGTCGGGCTCAGAAAATGGTGACCGAGTGGGCGCAAGAACACCAGGAGGAGCTGCGGCAGAACTGGAATCTGGCTCGCGAGCACCAGCCGCCACGCCCGATTGATCCCCTTGGGTAGGCCCTCTACCATCAAGAACATGAGAAGCACGCCAATGCTGATCGAAGCGACGCCCACGGAGGGCTATGCCGTCCATGTGCGCTTTGAGGACTCCACGAGCGCTGATCTCGACCTCTCCTATCTGCTCGATTACGGCGGCGTATTCGAGCCGCTGCGCGACCCTGAGTACTTCCGCCAACTCAAGGCCGACCCGGACGCCCGCACGATCGTCTGGCCCAACGAAGCTGACATCGCACCCGAGACGCTCTATGCACACGCCCAGCGCCGGGCCGGCGCGGCTGCATAGAACCGGAGCCGCGCTCTCAAATGAGGCGGGGACTCCAATGAGCTACACCCGGGTCACCGTGCAACTCGATCAGATGGGCGGAGCTCCGTGCATCCGCAGCCTGCGGATACCCGGGGCGGCGATCGTCGAGATGGTCGCTGAAGGCATGACCGACGCCGAAATCATCGCCACCTACCCAGATCTAGAGACCGAGGACGTTCGTGAGGCGGTGCGCTATGCGGCCGAGGCCGTACAGGAGCGTGAGCTTCCACGTGCTGCTTCCTAACTCCACGGTCCTCACAAGAAGTTTGGGACTGGTTCGGGACCAATTTTGCTACTTCGTGCTGACCCGCTCTAATCTATTTGACCCAGTAGAGCCAATTTCTGAGTGGGGCGAGAAGGACTCGAACCTTCGACCGACAGATTATGAGTCGCGCCGGAACCCGTCTATAGAGCCGAATCTGGCCTGGTAGAGCGAATCACGTCCAAGGGGTTCGACTGAGTTCGGTGGAGTCGGGGACCAATTTCGGGACCAAATATTCACGCCCCTTGGATCGGAGATGCAGCAGGCCAAGCGTCGTGCGCGCTAGTTGTGGACGATGTAGACGCGCCGACCGTCAGGGCTGAGCGCGATCGCGATCGGGAACGGTCCAACCTCGATCGGCTTGGTGACCGGCTTGTTGACATTGGTGTTGATCACCGAGAGGCTGCCTGGTGCCAAGCCAGTCACGTACACGCGCCTGGAAACGGGGCTGACTGCAATTGCCGTCGGCCTGTGCCCGACTTCGATCGGCTTGGCCGCCGGCTTGTCGGTCGCGGTATCGATCACCGAAACGGTGTCTTCCCGCGCATTGGCAACGTAGAGGCGACTGCCGTCGGGGGTGATTGCGATCGCGGTGGGACCGTCCCCCGTCTTGATCTTCCTCGGGGCCAGCCGGGTCGTTGCGGTCTGGATCACCGAAACCGTGTCGTCCCGGATATTGGCGACGTAGACATGGGTGCCGTCTGGAGCGACCGCCAGCGCCAGCGGAACCCGTCCGACCTTGATCGCCCTGCCGGCGGCCTCGTTGGTCGCGGTGTCGATCACCGAGACGGTGCCGTCGCGCGAGTTGGTGATGTAGGCGCGGGTGCCGTCGGGGGTTATCGCGATCGCGGTCGGTCCGCGGCCGACCCGGATCTTTGCCACCACCTCGTCGGTTTCGGTGTCGATCGCGGAGACCGAGTTGTTGCCGTAGTTGACAGCGTAGACCCGGCCGCCGTCCGGAGTGATCGCGATTCCTTCCGGATAGGGTCCAATCTTTATCGGGCTGCCGACCAGCCTGTTGGCCCCGAGGTTTATCACCGCTACGCTCCCGTTGCCGGAGGTAACCACGTAGGCCCGACCACCGTCCGGACTGATCGCGATCGAGCTCGGGTAGGGACCGACCCTGATAGCCCGGGCAGCGGCCTCGTTGGTCGCGGTGTCGATCACCGATACGGTTCGTCGAGGCGCGACTGGCCCATCCTGGACCCTCGCCTCGGCAACGAATGCGGACAACGCCGACCCCGCCAGCAAAAGCACGAGAACGGTCCACCTGTAGCGGCCTCTCCAGGTCACAAGGCTGGAACCTAACGCGTTATCCCCCGATATCGCCACAGGCACCCCCCTATTAGTTCGAAATGGGGCGGGCTGGACTCGAACCAGCGCTCCACGGATTATGAGTCGCGCTGGAACCCATCCGTAGGGCCGAATCTGACCTGATAGCGGGAATCACGTCCGTAGAGTTCACCTGGGTTCGGTGGAGTTGGGGACCAATTTCGGGACCAAAAGTTTTCAGAAGCTAACCGCTCACTTGCCACGGGTCAGATCAGTCGCCTTTGTTGAGTCCGCCCTCAAGCGCCGAAACAATCTCCGGGTCGGGCCAATCGAAATGGTGGGCGTAAACGATCAGCATGAACGCCATCATCGGGACGGCAAAACCGACTGGAGCCCGAGGCTCTGCCTGTTGCTCATCAAGACCGATGACAAATCCCGCATCGGTCAACTCCATATGCCTCTCCATCCCCTCTTGGGTCGGATGGACGAGCGCGCTACTGCGCCGGTAAACGGCCGTATAGAGGCCGCGAAAAGTCCGAACGTCATCATCACAGAAGCCTTGTGACTGCTCGGACCAATAGCGATCAACGAGAGTGGCGAGGTCAACCACCGATCGCGGACGAGGCGGCTTGCCGATCTCGTTGATCCGCTCAGCAGACAGAACTTCAAGTCCGTACTTGCTTGCGTCATTGTGGATCCTCAAACGACGGAAATCGTCCCAACGCCGCCACTCGATGAGGTTCGTCTCCGGGTCTATGGCGATCCAACAGAAGACGACCGAATGCTCCAGCATCACACGAAGGGAGACCTGTGCATCCGCCAGCCGACCCTGTTCAGCCAAGGCCGCCGTCGTGTCCATGATCGCGACCCCGCGCGCAAGCAACCCCGCGGCCCCGGCCGGCCAACGGAACGAGGCGAAATCGTCGTTGGCCCCCACTTCAACAACAAACGGGAGCCATTCTTCAACCATCGCCTTCGTCTCGTCGGTCGCCCCGCGCAGGGCGACTATCTCCTCCGCCTGACTCAGCATTGTCCCACCCTTAACGCGAGCCAGTTGGCGGAGGAATTCCTAGCTGCCTGCAGATCGCGCGAGCGAGTGGATACGCGATCTCGCGGTGGCGGGGTATCGAGGTCGAGCGCTCGGCGTCCAAGCCCCAGTAGCTGTGTCGGCCGCCCTCACGCAACAAGCGAGCGCCATGCTTCTTCAGGTGTCGCTCCAGGTCTCGGCGCTTCACGCCGCAACGATATTCAGCGACTCACTGCCAACTGCCTTGCCTTGCGGCTCGTGCTCGGCGGCACGCAGCTCAAGCATCCCCGCCAGAGCGTCCAGCGCCATCTCGCGGGCCTCCTCCTTGGTCCGACCTTGGCTGAGCACGCCAGGGACCTCGGGGATGGAGGAGACAATCCAGCCGTCGCCTCCCTCCTCGTAAAGGATCGTGAGATGCAGGGGGTCGCTCATGGAGCCCAGTGTAGCGGCGGCATTGGTCTTGGCTGCAGGAAGCGTCTCGGGGGCGCTGCCCGGGAGTTCGGGACCATTTTCGGGACCGAATCCTCTCCGCCACTGCGATGTTCCCTTTCTAGAGCTGTTCTTGATGGGGCGGGCAGGACTCGAACCTGCGCGCCACGGATTATGAGTCCGCTGCTCTAACCAACTGAGCTACCGCCCCTGGAGGGGCGAGGGTAGCGCGGGATGGGTTGGCGTTGCTCGCTCAGGCGCTGAAGAGCTGGGCCAGGGAGCGGCCTACGTCCGGGGGCTCTTCTTGGCCCTCGGCTGCGGCGTTGGCTCCCTCGGCGAGGGCCTTGGCCGCGTCGGCGATCTGGTGGGAGCGGCCGCCGCGGAGGACGCCGGTCTTCTTCGCTTCGGCGAGGTCGGATTCCATCAGGCCGGCGAGCTCGGCGAGGCGGCGGAGGCCGACCGCGCCAGCGGTCCCTCTCAGCGCGTGGGCTTCGGCCCGCAAGGTCTCGAAGTCTTCGCTCTCGGTGGCGACGCCGGCGGCGATCACGTCGCAGCGACGCTTCGCCTCTTCGGCAAACGACTTGAGCAGCTCTGGATCGGGTGCCGTTTTCTCGCTCATTCCCCCGTCACCTTTTCCACAATTTTCGTCATGCGTTCGACGCCGAAGGCACCCTCGACCACCGCCTGGACGACACCCTTGCGGTTGATCGCGAACAGCCACGGCTCGCTCGGCAGGTGGAACGCCCGCACCTGCGGCCTCACGCCCTTGCTCGGATCGTTGTCGTTGTAGATCTCCATATGAATGAACGCGGCCTTGCCGTCGAACTGTTCTTTGACCTGCTCGGCCACGTCGACGACCGGCCCGCATACCCGACTCTGGCAGAACTGGGGGGTCGCAAACAAGAGGAAGATCGGTTCCTTGCCCAGCACGTCTGCGTAATCGACGCGGTTCTGGGTGTCGGGCGGAATGCGCGTGGTGATCTTGGAGAGGTCGCCGCCGACGTCTGCCGGGGTGGGCGTGTGGATCTTCGGCGCCTTCTCCCCCACTTTGGGGACGCCCTTGAACTCGCCGACCGAGGCGCTCGGCAGCAGCGTCGCAACGGTTTCGTCCCCCTGCTTGATCAGCGCCGCGATGCGCCACTCGCCATTGCTGGGGAAGTCGACGTCGGTCGTGTAGACGATCGTCGCCGCGTCAGGATCGCTGGTCGTGGTCTGGGCGCGGTAGGCCGGCTTGGTGGCGAGGCTTTCGATCGCCGCCGGATAGGGGCCCATGGCGGGCTGTTCGAGCGCTTCGGTGCGAGCGCGGGCCACCGCGCCCTTCCTCTGGCCGCTCCCGCCGGCTTCTTCGCCACCCGGTTCCACGTGGGGCACCCTTGCCACGTAGAGGGCGACCTTGGCATCGTTCACCTGGCTGCGATCGGCATGGAAGACGCCGAACGGATAGCGGTTCTCGCCCTTGTAGAAGACGAGGGCGGCCGGAGAGACGACCAGTTCGGCATGCGAGTCCGCGGCTTTGACGATTTCGCCCAGGGTCCTGCCTTCGGTCTTGGGGAAGTCGCTCTTGGGCGGTGCGGGCTTGCTCGCAGCAGTCTCCCCAGCCGAGCTGGACGAGTCGGAGCTGCCGCAGCCGGCCACGAGGAGAGCGGCGACGAATAGACAGAGGAAAGCGCTTGTGGCGAGGCGCCGGGGCATGCGGATCGGTCATGTTATTCGGCGAAGGGCCATGGGGGCCATATAGGGTGCGTGCGCCGACGAACGACGAGCATGAGGAGAGTGACGTGGCGGATCGAGCAGCACTGATCACGGGGGCCTCGAGCGGGATCGGGCTGGCGATCGCCCGCACGCTCGGCGATGAGGGGTACGCGCTGACCGTCTCCGCGCGAAGGCCGGAGAAGCTGGAGGCGGCCGCCGGGGAGCTGCGCGCCGCCGGGTTGGAGGTCCAGAGCGTTGCCGCCAACATGACCGAGGAGGAGGACGTGGTCGGCGTCTTCGCCAAGCACCGGGAGGCCTATGGCCGCCTCGACGTGCTCGTCAACAACGCCGGCGTCGGAATCGGCGCGCCGATGGAGGAGATCCAGACCAAGCACCTCGACATGCAGCTCGGGGTCAACCTGCGGGCGCTGATCATCGGCACGCGCGAGGGCCTGCCGATGCTGCGCGAGGCCGGCGCCGAGCACGGCAAGGCGCTGATCGTCAACACCGCCTCGATCGCCGGCAAATCAGGTCAGGCCTGGCTTTCGATCTACGCCGCCACCAAGGGCGCGGTGATCAACTTCACCCAGTCGACCCATCGTGAGGTCGGCGGCGCCGGCATCCAGTGCACGGCGCTGGCGCCGGGCTTCGTCGACACGCCGATGACCGAGTTCGCAAAGGGCCAGGTTCCCGGCGAGGAGATGATCCGGCCGGAGGACATCGGCGAGGCGGTGAAGTTCCTGCTCAACGTCTCGCCCAACTGCCACGTGCCCGAGATCGTCTTCACGCGACCAGGCGAGGGGCTTGACACCCCCTAGTCGCTTCCTGGTCGCCGCCTTCGGCGATCCGGGGCATGTCTTTCCCGCCATAGCCCTCGGCCGGGCCCTGGCCGGGCGCGGCCACGAGGTGACGATCGAGACCTGGGAGGAGCGGCGAGCCGCGGTCGAGGGGGCCGGCCTGGGCTTCGCCGCGGCCGAGGAATACCGCATGTTCCCCCCGCCGGATCCCGATTCGCCCGAGGGGGCCCACGCGGCCGAGGCAGCTCGGGCGCTGTTGCCCTTGCTGGAGGAGATGCGCCCCCACGTGGTCGTCAGCGACATCCTCACCCTGGCTCCGGCGCTCGCGGCGGAGGTGGCGGGCGTGCCCCTGGCGACGCTGATCCCGCACATCTATCCCGTCGTCGAGCCGGGGCTGCCCTTTTTCGCGGTCGGCCTGCAGCCACCCCGCACGCCGCTGGGTCGCGGCGTCTGGCGGGCGGGACAGCGGGCGCTGAACGTAGGGCTGGAGCAGGGACGCAACGACCTCAATCGCCAGCGGGCGCGCCTTGGCCTTCTGCCCACCGAGCGCTTCCACGGCGGGATCAGCCCCGACCTGGCCCTGGTCGGCACCTTCCCCCAGCTCGAGTACCCGCGGCGCTGGCCGGCTGGGGTGCAGGTGACGGGACCGATGAGCTTCGAGGTTCCCCACCCGGAGATCGAGCTGCCGCCGGGCGACGATCCCTTGGTCCTGGTCGCGCCAAGCACCGCCCACGACTCGGGCAACCACCTGGTGCGCACCGCGCTCGCGGCGCTGGCCGCCGAGCCCATGCGGGTCGTGGCGACGACCAACCGGGTTGCGCCGCAGAGTCCGATCGAGGTGCCCGGCAACGCGATCCTCGTCGACTGGCTCAGCTACAGCCAGCTGATGCCGGCGGCCTCACTGGTGATCTCCCACGGCGGCCACGGCACCGTGGCCCGGGCGCTGACAGCGGGCACGCCGCTGCTGATCAGTCCCTTCATCGGCGACATGAGTGAGACCGCGATGCGGGTCAGCTGGGCAAAGGCCGGCCTCTCGCTCCCCTGGCGCCTCTGCCGCCCCGCGCCGCTGCGCTGGGCAACCCGCCGCACCCTCAGCGATCCGTCGTTCACCGCCCGTGCCGCCGAACTCGCCACCTGGGCACGGGAGCACGACGGCGCCGAGCGCGGTGCCAAGCTGGTCGAGCGGCTGGCGCATAGCCGCTCATATGGTTGAAAAATAGCTCCGGGGGTGGGATTCGAACCCACATTGGGCGCCTTAACAGGGCGTTGCCTTACCAGTCGGCCACCCCGGATTAACACGTCGTGCTAATCCGAATTGCCACCTCGGACAAGCATTGACTCCCGGGACCTTACCGGCAGCTCGGCAACGCCTGCCTCGACCTCGGCATGGCAGTTTGCACACAGCAGGACGCACTTCGCCGCCTCCTCGCGGAGCCTGTCGATTGAGCGCGTGATTCCTCGAACGCCGAGCCCAAACGACTTGGTGCTGGGATCGACGTGATGGAACTGGAGCCCAGCCGAATGGCGCGCATAGCCACATAGCTTGCATTTTCCTCCTGCCTCATCAACGAGAATCTCCTTGACCCTACGACGCCGTCGCGATACGGCCTCGGATCGACATTTCGCGCAGCGGAGCCGGGACTCCGATGTCACGGCTACGTGCCTTGTCACGCCGTGTCGCCGACACTCAAGCTCTGTCTCGCTCTCGCCTTTACGCCGCATCGACGCGAGGGCTGCTCGGCGGCGAGATCCTCGAGTCCTCAG
>DAIRWC010000006.1:13592-19887 GCA_036802505.1 Solirubrobacterales bacterium | reverse complement strand
GGACGTGGGTAGACCCGCCGGCACCGCGGGGATTCCCCGGCGTCGTCCCGGCGTTCCTGGCGAGTGCGCGCGGTACGCCAGTCGAAGGCACTCGGGTGGATGTCAAGGACGGGGCGCGAACCGCGTGGCAGCGGGACCAGCGCTGGCTGGCGCGGGCTCGGTCGCTCGGCCGAGGGGCGCCGGAGTGGGCGCGCCGGATGTACCGACGCTCGCTGTTGGTGCTCCGGGCGCTCGTCGACCGGCGTGGCGCCGCGGTTGCCGGGGCACGCGCGGGTTGGGCCTACGTCTGGCCGCGCGACGCGGGTGCCGTGACCGTTGCTCTGGCCTCGGCCGGCTACCGGCCCGAGGCGCGCCGCATCGCCCATTTCCTGCTCGGGCTCGACCTCGGCGCCGCGGCCCGGTTCAATCGAGACGGCGGGCCGGTCGAGGGGCGCGGCGCGCAGGGGGACGCCGCCGGTTGGGTGGCGGCAGCCGCGCGAGCCGCCGGCATTCACGCGCCGACCCCGGGCAGCGAATATGCGACAGCCGGGACGAGACGCCCGGCATGGTGCGATCGCGCCGACTACCAGGAGGGCGACGCTGGCGATTACATCGGCAACGCGATCGCATCGGGCCTGAGCTCCGATCGCATCGGGAGGCTCTTCGGCAGCCAAGGAACGCTGACCCGAGTCGCTGCCGACCCTGGGTCCGGCGCGGACTCCAGCGCGGCCTGGGCGGTGCGACCCTTCCCCCACCCCGCCCTCTTTCCGGCCGCCAGGCGCACGCTGCTGCGACTCGTCGCCGAACGAGCGACCCGCTTCGGCCTCGTCCCCTCCTCCAACTGGGGCGGAGGCGACGACCCCTGGACCGCGCCGACGGCCTGGACCGCCTGGGCGCTTGCGGCCCTCTCGCGCGAAGACCCCGACCGGCGGCAGCGAAGCGCCGACCGCCGCGCCGCGCTGGAGCTGATGACCGATCTGCGCCGCGCAGCCACTCCCCTCGGCCTCCTCCCCGAGCGCGTCGACGCGCGCACCGGCCTGCCCAGCTCGACCACGCCCCTCGCCTGGTCGCACGCCTTCGCGATCCTCGCTATCCGCGAACTATGGCCGCGGTGCGCATCGTCCTCATCAGCTCGAGCGCACCCGCCTTGTGCAGCGGTTCGTTGAGGTTGCCGCACTTGGGGCTCTGCACGCAGGAGGGGCAGCCGGACTCGCAGGGGCACTCGCCGATCAGGCGCTCGGCGTCGCCGAGCAGGCGCTCGAACTGCTCGTAGCCGCGCAGCGTGATCCCGACCCCGCCGGGGTGGCCGTCGTAGATGAAGATCGTCGCGCGGCCGGTCTGGAAGTGGACGTTGGTCGAGAGCCCGCCGATGTCCCAGCGGTCGCACATCGCGATCAGCGGCAGCACCGCGATCTGGCCGTGCTCGGTCGCGTGCAGGGAGCCGAGCAGAACCTCGGTCGGCAGCGCGGCGCTGAGCCGGTCGGGCAGCACGTACCAGAGGGCCTGGGTGACGAAGTGCTGCTCGGGCAGCTCGAGGGCGACGATGTCGATCGGCTCCTGCTCGGAGATCGAGACCCGCTGGAAGGCGATCACCTGCTCGCTGACCGAGACTTCGCCGAAGTGCAGCTCGACGCCGGAGGTCGTGCGCTGCTCCCGGACCCGCTCGATATAGATCTCGGTCTCCTTTTTCGGTCGCGTGTACCAGTCGCCGTCGAACCGGGAGACGATCGCCCGGCGGCCGTCGACGTCGAGCTGCTCGACCTCATAGGAGCGACCGAGGTGGAGGTAGATCGCGCCGGGGTGGACCGTGGTGAAGGCGCGCTCGGCCTCGACGAGGCCGAGCATCTCGCCCGAGTCGCGCTCGATCACGGCGACCGAGTCAGCCGAGGCGGAGCGGAGCGGGATCTTCGCGGCGACGAACCCGCTGTCGGCCGGGAGCAGCCGCTCGCCGGCGCGGCGCAGCTCGCCCGCCGCGGTCAGCCGCTCGGCCCGCTCGCGCCAACCGTCGCCGAAGACCTCGTCGTCCTCGCTGCTCAGCGGCAGCTCATAGGCCGCCGCGACCATGTGCCGCGAGGCGATCTGCTCGCTCTCGTGGTCGAGGATCGCCGCCTCGACCGGCCGGCCGATGAACTCGTCGGGGTGGCGGCAGAAGAACTGGTCGAGCGCGTCGGCACCGGCGACGTAGACCGCCAGGCCGCGCCGCCGGCGTCCCGCCCGTCCCCACATCTGGCGCAGGCTGGCGACGGTGCCGGGGAAGGTGACGCAGATCGCCGCGTCGAGCTCGCCGACGTCGATCCCCAGCTCCAGGGCGTCGGTCGCAACCACGGCGAGCAGCTCGCCAGCCGCCAGCCGGGCCTCGATGTCGCGTCGCTGCTGCGGCGTGTAGCCACCGCGATAGGGGGCGATCCGCGCGGCCAGCTCGGGCTTGCCGCGCCGCTGCAGGGCTTCCCCGGCGAAGCGCTGGATCAGCTCGATCCCGCGGCGGCTTTTGAGGAAGCAGATCGTCCGCACCCCCTGTGAGACCAGCTCGGCCAAGAGGTCCGCCGCCTCGGAAAGGGCGGAGCGCCGCGTCCCGCTCGCCTTGTCGATCAGCGGCGGGTTCCACATCGCGACCTCGCGCCCGCTGCCGGGCGCGCCGTCGTCGTCGATCAGCTCGAACGGCTCGCCGACCAGCCGCTCCGCCAGCTCCAGCGGGTTGGCGATCGTCGCCGAGGTGAGCAGGAAGCGCGGCTCGGCGCCGTAGGCCCGCGCGATCCGCCGCAGCCGCCGCAGCACGTTGGCCACGTGCGAGCCGAAGACGCCGCGATAGGTGTGCGCCTCGTCGACGACGACCCAGCCGAGGTTGGCGATGAAGTCCCCCCAGCTCTTGTGGTTGGGCAGCAGACCGACGTGCAACATGTCGGGGTTGGTGAGGACGAGGTTGTTGCGGCGGCGGATCGCCGGGCGCTCCTCGCGCGGCGTGTCGCCGTCGTAGATCGCCTCGCGCAGGCCCGGTGGGCGCAGCGCGGCGAGCTTGCGCGCCTGGTCCTGCGCGAGCGCCTTCGTCGGGTAGAGGTATAGGGCGCGGCGCTTGGGGTCGCGGGCGATGCCGTCGAGCACCGGCAGGTTGAAGGCGAGGCTCTTGCCCGACGCCGTGCCACTGGTGATCACCAGGTTGGAGGCGGCAGCGGCTTTCAGCGCCTCGCGCTGGTGCGAGTAGAGGCGCTCGATCCCGACCCTGCCCAGCGCCTCGACCAAGCCCGGGTCGAGCGAGTGCGGCATCGCCACCGGTTTCGCCTTGCGCTCCGGCTCGCTGCTCTCGGCGACGATGCGGCCGTCGCGGCGGGCGGGATCGATGGCGACGGACCACGGGGCGTCGAGCAGGCTCCTCGCCATCAGGCAGTACTCCGGCGTCGGGGCGCCTTGCTGACGCTATCCGTCAGTAAGGCGCCCCGATCAGCGGCGATCCGCCCGGCAACCCTGACCGCCTGGAGAGTGGACCGATCGTGAATCCGCAGGATGTCCGCTCCCTCGCGCACCGCCAGCGTCGCCGCGGCGACCGTGCCCCACTCGCGCTCGCCCGCAGGCAGACGCTCCTCCCAGCTCCCGCCCAGAACCTCGCCGATGAAGTCCTTGCGCGAGAGCGAGACGTAGAGCGGCAGCCCGAGCGTGCGCAGCTCGGCGAGCCGCCGCAGGATCTCCAGGTCCTGGTCGGTGGTGAGGTCGAAGTCGAGTCCGGGGTCGATGGCGATCTGCTCCTCGGCAACCCCAAGTCGCGAGGCGGCCTCTACTCTCCCCCCGAACCAGGACTTGAGGTGCTCGACCACGTCCTCGTACTCGCGCGCCGCGCGATCGACCCGCGGCGGGCCCTCGATGTGCATCAGCACGTAGCCGCAGCCCGCACCCGCGACCAGCTCGAACATCTCCTCCGAGCCACCGGAGATGTCGTTGACCGCAACCGCGCCCGCCACCAGAGCCCGCTGCGCCACCTCGACCGAGAAGGTGTCGGCCGAGACCGGCACGCCCGCGCCGGCCAGCCCTTCGATCGCCGGGACCAGCGCCGCCGCCTCCTGCTCGGCACCGACCGGCGGCCCGCTGCGCGCCGCGACCGCGCCCACGTCGAGCATGTCAAAGCCGGCCTCGACCAGCGCCAGCCCGTCGGCGACGGCCTGCTCCGGCGTCCCGCTGCGCGCCCCCTCGAACATCGAGTCGGCGGTGACGTTGACGATCCCGGCCGCGACCGGCTGCTCGAGGTCGAGGGTCCGATCGGCGAGCTTCCAGGGCACGCCGCTACCGTAGCGACCGCACCATGGCACTGCGATGCGTCTACACCGACCTCGACGGGACCCTGCTCGGGCGGGGCGCTTCGCTCTACCGCGACGCCGAGGGCGGCTTCTCGCTGGCTCAGTCGCGCGGCCTGGAGGCCTGCCACCGCGCCGGGGTCGAGGTGGTGATCATGTCCGGGCGTCGCGAGCCCCAGGTCCATGAGGCGGCCCGCCTGATGGGCCAGACCTCCTACATCTACGAGGCCGGCTGCGCCTTCGCGATCGACGGTGAGACGACGCTGCTGACCGGCGACCTCGTCCCCGACGAGGACGGCACCGTCTACGAGAAGCTTGAGCGGGAAGGCATCCCGAAGCTGCTCTTCGAGCGCTTCGACGGGCGGCTCGAGTACCACTCGCCCTGGCACCACGGCCGCGTCCTCTCCCACCTCTTCCGCGGCAAGGTCGACGTGGGCGAGGCCAACGAGCTGCTCGCCGGTTCCGGCCACGACAACCTGCGCCTGCTCGACAACGGCGCGATCGGCCGCGAGATGGCCGCGATCGACGGTCCCACCCACGCCTACCACCTGGTCCCCAAGATCGTCAGCAAGGCCAACGCGGTCGCCGCCCACGCCCGCGCCCGCGGCTTCGACCCGGCCGAGTGCATCGCCATCGGCGACTCGGTCGAGGACCTCGAGGTCGCCGCCGCGGTCGGCCGCTTCTTCGTCGTCGCCAATGGGCCCGAGCGCGATCCCGGCCTGCGCGCCGCGCTCGCCGCCTGGGACAACGCCACGGTCACCGAGGGAGCGATGGGCGACGGCTTCTACGAGGCGGTCGTCTCGACGCTGATGGAGCGCGGCTGAGAGCGGTGACTAGTATCGAGCCGATGGAGACCGCGACCGTCGCCGAGCAGGAGTACCTGGAGATCATCTTCTGGCTGGAGGAGGCCGGGCTGCCGATGACCGGCGCCAACATCGCCCGCGCGATGCAGCTCTCGCCCCCCACCGTGCACGAAATGGTCGGCCGCCTCATCGACGACGGCTACGTCGAGCGCAACGCCGACAAATCGCTCGCCTTCACCGGGTCCGGCCGCGAGCACGCCAGCCACATCGTCCGCCGCCACCGCATGATCGAGCGCTTCCTCACCGACGTGCTCGGCATCCCCTGGGACGAGGTGCACGAGGAGGCGGAGCGGATCGAGCACGCGATGTCGCCGGTGCTGGAGGAGCGGATGCGGGCGGCGATCGGCGACGCGACGACCTGCCCGCACGGCCACCCGATCGTCGAGGGCGTGCGCGAGACCGGCGCGCTCCTGGCCGACGTCGAGGTCGGCGCCAAGGTCCACGTGCTGCGCTTCGAGAACGAGGCGGAGGAGCTGCTCCACTACCTCAAAGCGGCCGGGCTGGAGCCGGGCCTGGAGGGAACGGTCGAGAGCTCGACCGAGGACGGCGTGACAATCGCCTCCGCCGACGGATCGCACCAGGTCTCGCACAGCGTCGCCGAGACGGTCTCGGTTCGCGCCGACCCCGCGCCGCCGCCGCGAGCGGCGATCCCCGAGCAGCTCGTGTTCTCCTCAGACCGCTACGGACGCTGAGCCCAGCCCTACTGGGGGATCGGCACCGAGACGATCGGTTCCGAGGTCGGGTAGTCGCTGCCGCCGCGCGGCTCCGCGGTCACCATCACCGTGTTGACGCCGTGCATGTCGTCGATCGCCGCGGTTGCCGTGCCGTCGCGGTTGGGGACGAACAGCGTCTTCGCCGATTCGATCCGCTTGCCACGCTGAACCCAGGCCTGGAGGACCTCGCTGGAGGGGAGCTGGTGGACGTTGGCCAGCCGCAGCGTTCCCGAGTCGCCGTCGCGGACCAGCTTCGCGGTCACCCCGGGAGCGTGCCCCGCGGCAACCGTGGTCGCGCTGCTTCCCGAGCCGGAGTCACGAATCGCGTAGCCGGTCACCCCGGCGACGAGGAGCGCCAGCGCCGCCAGACCGACCGCCGGACGCAGGCCGAGGGCGCGCATCCTGCCGCCGAGGCGGATCCCCGACCTGAGCCTCGCCGGCTCGGTAAACCTCGGCGCCC